>NZ_VMLY01000010.1:0-6900 GCF_013276905.1 Streptococcus sp. 3109
ATACTCAATGAAAATCAAAAAGCAAACTAGGAAACTAGCCGTAGGCTGCTCAAAACACTGTTTTGAGGTTGCAGATAAGACTGACGAAGTCAGTCACATATAAACGGCAAGGTGAAGCTGACTTTGTTTGAAGAGATTTTCGAAGAGTATGAATACTCACGTCCCTTACAACAATCATTATAGCAGAGGAGTTTCTCAAGAACAAGTTCTTTTGCCTATCTGGTCTCTATATCAGTCTAAGTGGTCTGATTTTCTTTAAAAAGAAAAAGAAGCCTGATGAGACTTCTTCACTTTGCCGATTGCAGGGATCGAACCTGTGACCTAGGCTTTACGAGTGCCTTGCTCTACCAACTGAGCTAAATCGGCGATTACAATTACAGTATAGCACTCTGAGAATAGATGTCAAGTAATTTTCATCTCTATTAGAAAAAGCCTGTCCTGAGACAAGGCTTTGATATTCTATTATTTACGAACCTGCACTTTCATAAGAATCCAAGCCCCTGTCCCAGAGTTTAAGGGAAATACCAAAAAAGACAAGGGAAATCAAAATCAAACCTCCGATGTTAAAGATTACATCCTTGTCCTGCAAGAAATAGCTGGCAGGATAGTAGGCCGTAAAGGCAAAAGGCACGATAAAGCTAATCAACCATCGAAGAAGGGAATTGTAAATAGAAATCGGATACTTAGCAAAGTCATTAAACATATAGAAAATATAAATCATGGCGCCTGACTGTTTGGTCCAAAAAGCGATACTGGCTGTCGCAATTTTCAAGGAAGTATAAATCAAGGTCGCAAAAGGAATACAGACTAGGAAAAGCAGGAATTTTGGAAGAGTCCAAGCAATGCTAGTCACTGTTGTTCCCAGTAGGATACCACCGACCAAAAGCTCGCCCAAGGCATCAATCTGAAAGGTCTCAACTAGGATGTGGAAGAGGGGATTGATAGGACGAGTCAGATACTTGTCAAACTCCCCTTTTCGCACTAGGCGCTGGCCCAGTGCCCAGAGATTGTCAAAAAAGAGATGGTCCAAGCCCTTGGGAATCAATGAAAAACCATAGATAAAGGCGATTTCTTGAAAAGTCCAACCTTCTAGGGATGGGATGTGTTGAAAGATGACATTGAGAAACAAGAGATTCAAGCCTTGAGTCAAGAAAACTCCCAGCACACCAACCACAAAATCCACCTTGTATTCCATAATTTGTTTGATGTATTGTCTGATAAAAATCAGATGCATGCGTTGATATTTTTTCATACTAACCTCCCTGAATGGTAATGAATGACTGGACTCGTTTCCAAATCAACTGAGACAAGCCCACCATCACTAAGAGCCAGAAAAACTGCAAAAGGAGCGCCTGAATCATCTGCCTGGCATCGTATTTCCCAACGATAATCATGACCGGAGTGTAAATCAAGGATGAAAAAGGCAGGAAGGACAGAATATCTGAAACAACCTTTGGAAAGAAAGCCAAGGGAATCAAACTTCCAGACATAAAAGCCACTATGGAAGTCTTAAGTAGGTTGGAACCCCAAAGATTTTTAAACACAAAGGCTGAAAATCCAAAACAAATATTAAAGAAAAAGTTAATCAGATAAGCCAGCGTTAAGCTAAAAAGATAAAGGACAGTTAATCCCAGCACTTCTGCAATCCCTTGCCCAGATAAAATTTTCATCAAAACAATGACACTTAAAAATGGAAGGCCAACAGAGATAAAAATTAACCACTTGGACCCAAGCTCGGTGAAAAGATAAGAAGCTGCAAAATGCACTGGTCTCAACAAACGCATGATAATGGAACCATCCTTTACCTCCTCCCCAATCATAAAGGACGAATCGGATCGAGTCAGAAGATTTGTCACAAAACTCATGATGATGTAGAGGGTGATATCTGCCATACTAAAGCCCTGAATCAAGGACTCTTGTGAGGAATCAAAGACAGCCTTCCAGAGATAAAAGGCAACAAAAGCCCCCATGACATCGCCAATCCGATAGAGAATAAAGTTGACTCGGTAGGTAATCAATTCCTGAACCCCTGCATTGATAAAGGGTTTATAACGTCTCCACAATTTGACCATTTTAGAGCTCCTTTCGATAGAAGCGGCGGATAATATCCTCAATATCCGTATCCACCATCTTCAAATCGCGGATTTCAAAATCAGACAGGGTTTGCTTGATAATGTCAGCTGACTGGTAGCGGGAACTATCAAATTCAATGTTAAGAGTATTTCCCTGTCTATCAATGCTCATATCAGACAGGCCTTCATAGTGAGAGACGAGATGACTTTGCCCTGGCACCAGTTCAAAAGAGAGAGTCTTCATCTTACCAAAGGTCTCCTTGAGTTGGCTCACCGTTCCATCAAAAATCTCTTGCCCCTTGTCAATCATGAAAATCCGATCACAAAGTTGCTCAATATCACTCAAATCGTGAGTTGTCAAGAGAATGGTAGTCTCTTCCTCCTGATTGATCTGGGTAATGGCACGACGAATGTTATCCTTGACCGAAACGTCCAAACCAATGGTCGGCTCATCTAAAAAGAGAACCTTGGGATTGTGGAGCAAGGAAGCTGCAATATCCGCCCGCATGCGCTGTCCCAGTGAAAGAGTTCGCACAGGATCCTTGATAAAGTCCTTCAAATCCAAGACTTCATTCAAAAAATCCATGCGCCTATGAAAGAGCGAGTCTGGCACATCGTAAATCTCCTTCAAGACCGTATAGGTCTCTTGCAGGGCCAAATCCCACCATAGCTGGGTACGTTGTCCAAAGACTACACCAATATCTTTGACATAATCTTGACGATTATCCTGGGGAATCTTGCCGTTAATCCGACAAAAACCAGATGTAGGTTTTAAAATCCCTGTCAGCATTTTAATGGTTGTCGACTTCCCAGCACCATTAGCCCCGATAAAGCCTAAAATTTGCCCTTTGGGCACCTCAAAGGTTAAATCCTTGACCGCTTCAAAGGTCTGCTTTTCAGGATGAATAAAGGAACGTAAAGCCCCCTTCAAGCCCGGTTCCTTAACAGTCTTCACAAAATTTTTCTGAAGATGTTCCACTTCTATCATTGCCATATCTATCTCCCTATCGCAAGGAATAGCAACATTGTATTTTGACTACAAATATTCTAAATCCTTACTTTCTACACCTTCTACATTTTATTATTACAAAAGGCTTTATACCAACCTATTATAATCCAATAAAAACTAGAATGCAAGCGTCTGCCTAAAGTTTATGAAATTGAAAATTTTTCTCTTAAAATAATACTTTTAATCAAAAATTCCGTTGAACAGTTTATCTTCCTATCCAATGACCAACCTACCACCCTTCCCTACTAAAACAGCCCTTGACTTTCTCTATCTTTTTATGTAAGATATGTGTCATACAATATCGTTACAAGGAGAAATGCCATGTCAAGACTTACACGAGACCGAGTTTGTAACTTCCGCGTCAATACTCAACTATTTGAAGAAGCAAAAACCATCCTAGAAAGCCAAAACATCAGCCTTTCAGATGCCCTCAACCTCTTTGTAGAACAAATCGTCCTTGAAAAAGGGCTACCAATTAAAACAGCCGACCAACTCAAAGCAGAAATCTTCCTAGGCGAACTCAAGGCAGAACTAGATAAAGGCTACCAAGACATCATCGAGGGGCGTCTCTACGACGCAGACGAGGTCTTTTCAAAGTATGGACTATAAAGTACGCTTTACAGAACAAGCCAGACAAGACTTGGACGCTATTTTCATCTACTACTCCACAGAGTTCAGTGAAAACATAGCCAAGAAAGTCTTCACTCGCCTCCAACAAATTACCAACCTACTCACCTTCTCACCAGAGGGCGGTATTAACTTTGACCATAAAATCGGATACTCCCTCTATCCAGGAAATACTCTCAGAATGATTGTCTCTAAACAATACCTACTCTTTTACCTCATTCATGAAAAAGAAGTCCATATCCTGAGAATTATCAACTCACGCACCGACTACCTAAACCAACTCGACCACCTCTTTCAACATATCCAAGACTGAGAAGTAAGCTCTCAGTCTTTGTATTTACTGTAAATCAATGGCATATAAAAAAACATAAATAAGGATTTTTTAAAACTCCCAATCCTCTAACATATCGAGGAACTCCCTAACGTTCGACTCATGCACAAGCTCACGTTTGTAGAGAACAGCAATCAAAGCATGGAAACCATTCTCTTTTTAGACTCAAAATGACGAAATTGTGGAACCTCTACAGGTCCAATAACTTTTAACATTATAGTTGATTGAATCTGGAATAGTCCGCCGAGTTTTCTAAAACATTGTTAGAAATTGGTTTAAATCCCCCAATCAACTTGTCCATTTTTTATCTCATTTCACTGTACAATAAGTGAGACTGAAAAAAGTCTTTAAAATTAAAAACGCATAATATCAGGTCTTGAAAAACTTGATACTATGCGTTTTATTGTGGGAATATTTACTTCATTTTATCCTGAAATGAAGTTTTTGCCCATCCTCATTAAGGACAATCTGTTCATTGCAAACAAATTATACCCATTAGAAAGATTAGTCTTCTTTTTTCTTGCGAGCAAGAAGTCCAAATCCACCTAGGACTCCAAGAAGTCCAAGCGCAGCTAGACTAGCATTAGCTTCTGTACCTGTGTTAGGCAATTCTTTTTGACCATCAACATATTTAGGTGTTGCTGGCATTTGAGGTTTAGCTGGCTCTACCGGTTGTGCTGGTTGAGTCGGTTCAACCGGTGTTGGAGTTGGCATCTCAACTTTGCGGAAGATATGTCTGATATTTCCATTTGAATCTGTCACAGTCTTCACATATTCGTAACCTGGAATTGTTCCCGGTTCTTTAGAACCTGGCTCAGTTGGTTTCAATGGATTTCCACCCTCATCAGTCCAAGTAGTTGTATTTTGCTTACCTGGATTTGGTTGAGGAACAGGTGAAGGTGTTGGAGCTGGTGGTGTTACTTTTTCATAAACATGAACAGTATCTCCATTTGACAGTTTCTTAGTCTCAACGAAGCGGTAGCCTGGGATGTCTTTCTTATCTACTGTTCCTGCTTCACTTGGATAGTTAGGAATTTCGTTTCCTTCTTTATCTTTGAAGAAGGTACTTACTTTTTCGTAGATATGTTCAGTATCACCATTTGGTAATTTCTTAGTCTCTACGAATCTGTATTCTGGAATATCTTTCTTATCGACTGTACCTGGCTCACTTGGATAGTTTGGAATCTCTTTGCCTTCTTTATCTTTGAAGAAGGTACTTACTTTTTCATAAACATGAACAGTATCTCCATTTGACAGTTTCTTCGTTTCTACGAATCTGTATTCTGGGATGTCTTTCTTATCGACTGTACCTGGCTCACTTGGATAGTTTGGAATCTCTTTGCCTTCTTTATCTTTGAAGAAGGTACTTACTTTTTCGTAGATGTGTTCGATATCTCCGTTTGGAAGTTTCTTAGTCTCTACGAATTTATAACCTGGAATCGTTTTAGCCGGAGTTTCTCCTTCTTCTGTTGATTTCACAGGGTTGTTGTCTTTATCAACAGTAATAAGATTGCCTTCCTTATCCTTGAATGTTGTTGTTACTTTTTCATAGATATGAGTAGTATTACCCTTGTTATCAACTTTAGTTTCAACAAATCTATAACCTGGGAAGTCCTTCTTATCAACTTTGCCATCTTCTGTAGTACTTCCTGAAACAACATTCCCATCTGTATCTTTAAACTCCGTTACAGGACGCACAGTTGGAGTATAAGTTTCAGAAACTACCTTACCATTGACGTCTTTCACTTGAACTGTTACTCCAGAAGTTTTCCCTACAAAATCTTTTTCTGGTGTAAATTCAACGACTCCATCCTTGAGTACATATGTTCCTTCTCCTGGAACTACAACTTCTTTCACTTCTTTACCAGTTTTATCAACTAATGTTAGAGTAGACTTATCAAGTTCAACTTTTTCATGACCTTTATTAAAGTTTACTGTTGTATTATCTTGATCTGGCGTATCAAATACTACAGGAGATGTTTGAATAGTTCCACGAGCTCCTTCAGTAACCGATGAAGCACCTGTTGGAGTTACAGCTGTTACCGTTGGAGTGTAAGTCGTTGTTGTAATTGTTCCGTTGGCATCCTTCACTTGAACTGTTACTGGAGTTGCCTTTCCTACGAAACTTGAAAGAGGTTGGAAGGTGATGGTGTTGGTGTCTTTGTTTAGACTGTAGGTACCTTGATTTGCCACTGTAACAGTTGTAGTTTCTGCTCCATTGGCATCAAGAAGCGTTACCGTTCCCTTATCTAGCTCAACAGACTTCGCAACAGTTTCAACCATAGCACTACCTTTAGTAAAGTTCACAGTGCTAGCGTCTGTATCTGTAGTGTCATACTTAATAACTGAAGTCTGGGCTTGTCCTTGCGGTCCAGTTGTCTCTGAAGCTTCAGAGCTTGGTGTTACTGGAATAACTGTTGGGGTGTAGGTAGCTTCTTTCGTAATGCTTGCAGTTTCATTCTTGGCATTTTTAACAGTCGCAGTTGCTTCAACTTTGATGGCATCTGGTGTCCCCTTGTACGCACCATCTGGTTGGAAGGTTACTTTACCTGTCGTTGAATCAATTGTATACGTACCAACTGATTGAACAACTACAGATGTTTCATCTGTCGCTTGGCCTGTAGTTGGATCCACAAGTTTATAGCCTGTGATAGTCGTTGTTGCTTCTGCTCCATTTGACAAGGCAAAGGTTGGAGTTCCTTCTTGTTCTGCCCCTTGAATATCTTTCGATGTCACATCAGTCGATGTTAGAGAAACTGGAGTAACTGTCGGAGTGTAGGTAGCGGTTGAGGTTTCACCATTTGAGTCCGTTGCTTGAACAGTAACACCTGTCCCCTTCTCTTTGTATGATGGATCTGGTA
>NZ_VMLY01000011.1:0-137785 GCF_013276905.1 Streptococcus sp. 3109
AATGATATAACACAAGCGCAAGCAGTAGCAAATAAAGGTGATGATGCGACAGCAACAGAAGTATCAGAGGCACAAGCGAAGGTAACCGCAGCACAAGCGAAATTAGACGAAGCTAAGAAACTGTTAGTACCGCAGTCAGACAATTCAGGATTAACAGCAGCTAAGAATGGATTAGATACAGAGGTTAATAAGGTTGTAGATACAGAAGGTAAGACACCAGCGTCAGTAGCAGAGTACAATGCAGCAAAACAAGCAGCACAAGCAGCATCTGCAGCAGCGCAAAAAGTATTAGACAACCAAAACGCAACAGAACAAGAAATCCAAGCAGAGATAACGAAAGTAAATGCAGCGAAAGATAAGTTAACAGCGGCAGCAAATGGATTAAAACCAGCAGCAACAGCGCAAGCAAAACAAGGATTAGAGGCACCAGTATCAACAGACGGAATGACACCAGATAATAGTGGTAACACTCCAGTCCCTGGTGTGACGACAGACGATAGTAGCAACATCATTCCTGCTACTCCATCGTCTACTGTTGGACAGGCTCAAGCAAGTACTCCAGCTCAAGAAACACCAGTTTCTACAAACACTCCAAACAATTCAGGCAATACGGTGACTCCTAGCGAGACTCGTCCTGTTGACAAGTCTGAGCTTGCTCGATTGGTTGAAGAACTGGAAACTCGTTTGAAAGACTTGGATGGTATAGATAGTACAACGCTTGAGTCAGCTAAAGCTCTTCTTACAGAGATTAAACAAGCTCTTAATGACGAAAGTTTGACAGGGTTCGATTTGCGTGATATTGTTAGAAGAATGAGAGAGGTAATAGACTCCTTGAAAGGTGTGAAAGAAGACCAGCAAAATCAAGAAAAAGATCAGATGAAATACGATAGTCAGACAACTACTGAATTTTCATATGTAGTAATGCTTGGCAGTCTAATTGCCCTCCTTGGTCTCCTTCTCTTCCTCATCGCTCGTCGTAAGAAAGAGTCAGAACTCAAGAAATTACTCAAGGAACTAAGCAAGCTTGAAGCAGAATTGGATTCTACAAGTGTAGATGCGAAAGTTCTCGACCAAGCACGAGAAGCACTCGCTCAAGCAGTTGCCTTCCTAGCCAATGAGAAAGAGTCTGACCACACAGAAGATGAGTTGATTGAGAAACTCAAAGCTATTCTTGCTCAGCTAAGATAAGCAAAGTTTAGACGAGTCGTAAACTAGCTAGAATAGTGATTGAAAGAATGTTGGAAAAACTCAATTTGAGGTGAACATTCAGAAAATCTTTCTCTGATAAAACGCATAATATCAAGCTTTTTAAGGCAAGGTATTATGCGTTTTTATCATTTTGAAACTTTTTCTTCCGTAACGTAACCGCCCAATAACGAAGTCTATTGAAAAATCTCCAGACTAGAGAACTCACGGATAGTTCCTAATCTGGAGATTTCTTATTTGCACTTTTCTTGTACAACTTTAGTCCATGGTAAATAAGCCTCTAAAACCTCTTTGTTTACGAGAGTTTCCTCGTTTGGAAGACATTCTAGAAGATAGGATAGATATTTCTCACTATTTAGTTGATGACGTTTAGCTATTTCCAATAAGCTCATAATAATAGCTCTTGCTTTAGCTCCTTCAAAACTTTGAGAAAACAACCACCCTCGCTTTTTTAAACTGAGCTCAGGCTAAAAGAGTCCACTGGACTCTTTTACTCCGTCCCATAACCAATGATTTAATGGCGCGTTCAGCTAGATTATTGGAAAGGACCAGATGTCCGTCTTTCAAAATGGCCTTAAAGGTTTCTTCATACTTGAGACTGTATTCAATTGCCCTTCCTAGTTTTGAACCAGGTAAAACTGACTGACGCCGACACCAAGCAAAGAAGTCTTCCATTAGGGGTTGGAGCTCTTCTTGACGTTTCTGTAGTCGTTCATCAGCTGGCAAAACCTCCCAGTCTCTTTCCAAGGCAAATAACTGGTCACAATAAGCTAAACCTTTAGCTCCTAAGGATGACTTATCTGCTTGCTTGGGGGTGGATTCAAAAAACTTCCTTCTCACATGCGCCCAACATCCAACAAGTTCAGCTTCTTCCAGTTGACGATAAGCTTCTAGCGGTTCGCAGTTTACCAAGCTTAGCGTCGCCTTGCTCCTAAACCTTGGACTGCTATCCCATAGGCAGAACTAGAGGACTAAAGTCCTAAGTTACTGCCGTAACATGTCACAATGCACATATCCAGAATAATCTCCTAGGAATTCTTGTACTACTGAACCACTTCGACGCTGATCATGGTGGTACAGCGTGATTCCTTGCTTCTCAGCTTTCCCAGACAAAAAAGTCCAATAGTAGGTCAGATGGCTATCACTCTCTAGCACCCTATAAGAAGTTTCATCCGCATGAAGTAAGGGCTGAGTCAATAGTCTCTCTCGCAAGAGGTTATAGAGGGGCTCCAAATAGTATTGACTCGCCTTGATATGCCAATTAGAGATTTCCTTACGTGTGATTGGTAAACCCATCTTAGCCCAATCTTCTTCTTGGCGATAATTGGGGACCTTCAGATTAAACTTCTGATGGATGGTGTGAGCGATAATAGAAGCTGAGCCAAGGCTATGCGCCAAAGGGGCTTTAGGGATAGGAGCTTTCACAATTTTATCACTCGGATTTTTCTCACTGCATGCTTGGCACTTATAAGCGTGTTGGGTATGATCTATTCGTTTTAATTGCGCAGGAATAAAGACTAATTCTTGTCCTTGAAAACTCGCTCCAATCTCTTTTAGCTCTCCCTGACAGTCAGGGCAAATGCAGTCCTCTAAGCGATGATGAACTTCTTCTGAATCAAATTGGGCAAGAAGAGCTTGACGTTTCCCTTTAGCTTTCTTACGTTTATAGGTGATTTCTTCTCTTTCAACTGGGAACCTCTCCATCTTCATCAGATGAAGCTTCCTCCTCAAAAAGGCTGACTTGTCCAGATGGACAAACACTTTTCTCAGAGGATTTTCCATAGAGCTTTTGCGTTAGATAAGCCACTTGTTCACGCAGAAGGGTAAGTTCATTGGTGAGACTATCAATTGTAGCACTCTGTTGTTGAATGATTTTTAATAAGTCTTTCATCATCTTCCCTCTCTGTTTTCTAACTTTATTATACTAAAAAGAAAGTCCTCATTTAAATAGAAATCACGACTTTCTGATGAATTTATTTGGGGAGTGATAGAAAAGCCCTTCATAAGCCAATCTACTTGTTCAGGCGTGAGAGCTTTGACATCCTTTTCTGTACTTGGCCAAGTCAGTTTACCATTCTCAAAGCGTTTATAAAGTAGCCAAAATCTTTGACCATCCCAGTAAAGGGCTTTAAAGCGGTCTTTACGTCCACCACAAAAGAGAAAGACTTGATCTGAGAAAGGATCCAATTCAAAGTTGGTTTTAACGAGATAAGCCAGTGAATCAATGCCTTGTCTCATATCCGTTTTCCCACATACGAGATAGACCTGCCCTAGGCTAGATAGATGAATTGTCATAAAGCAACACCTTATCCAAAAGCCGTTCTACCATTTCGAGATTGAGAGATTGAAAAAAACTTAGTTCAAGCTTGCCAATACGAACTTTAAGCAGAATATCATTTCTCTTTTTAGAATAAAAAGGACGAGATTGTGGAATCTCTACAGGAACAATAGGCTGTGGTATTACAATATCCTCCAATAGTTTTACTTTACGAATAGTATACAGGAGGTCTTCCATGAATGATAGATACCTTGTTATGACGCGCTTACTTTTGTATTTCAGGAAGTGAACGGCTGACTTGGTAACCAGCTGAGGGTAAAGGTTAACTGCTCAACTTTTAGGAGATCTTGGTGTTGAATAGTTGATACTAGTTTTTTGTCCAGTCGGCATTCTTTGACAAAGTTGAAGTGGCTGTGGTTTTGCTCCGTATGAATATCTAGCCATTTATTTTCTTTAGCAAGGTAGATACGGAGATGGTCAAAGAGAGGGATTCCGAGATCATAGATTGATTTTCCTGGACAGGTCGGATAAAATCCGAGAGCTGACCAGATGTACCAAGCAGAGAGACTACCATTGTCTTCATCGCCAGGATAGGCTTGCCAGCTTGGATGAAAGGCTTTCTGACGGAGTGTCTTGATAAGAAGGGCAGTATAGTCAGGGTAGTTACTGTAGCGGAAGAGATAAGGAATGTGGAAGCTAGGCTGGTTGGAAATAGCTATTTGTCCAAAAGGAGCAGTAGCCATTTCGCTCATTTCGTGAATCTCGTAACCATAGCCTGTTGTCTCAAAGAGGGGAGCATCTTGACAGGCTTTCAAAAGATAGTTGCTGAAGGCTTCTTTTCCACCCATAAGTTGGATTAAGTCTGGGATGTCGTGGAGGACGCCTAAAGTCGCTTGAATGGCAGAGCATTCGGCATAATCACGTCCCCAACTATAAGGAGAGAAGTCAGGGCGGAAGTTGCCTTGCTTGTCTCGCGCTCGCATGTAACCTGTCTCAGCATCAAATAGATGGCGGTAATTTTGTGAAGCAGTCCTATAGGTTTCCGCGATGTCATTCTGACCAAGTTTTTTGGCACAGCTGGCGATACAAAAGTCACTATAGGCATAGTCTAGGGTATGACTGACACTTTCGTGGTTGTCGGTAGAGAGGTAGCCTAGTTCTTGGTATTGGGCTAGTCCGTGGCGACCATTGATGCCGAGAGGGTCGAACTTGCTGGCTGTTTCAAGCATGGCTTGAAGGAGTTCTTCTTCCAAGTTGGGAGCCATGTCCTTGCAGGCGCTATCTGCGATAATGCCGTCTAAAAGAGTACCCGGCATCATGCCACGTTCATCTGGAGCCAACCACTTTGGAAGGTAACCAGTATCGCGGTAGCTATTGAGAAATCCTTCTAAAAAGCGACGATAGTGTTCCGGTATGATAAGGGCAAAGAGGGGGAAGGTGGTGCGGAAGGTATCCCAGAAACCATTGTTGCTGAAGAGAACCCCGGGCTTGACAGTACCAGTAGCCAGATCCATGTGGATGGCTTGCCTTGACTCATCAACCTCATAAAAAGTCTGTGGGAAGAGGAAGAGTCTGTAGAGGCAGTGGTCAAAGAAGGTTCGGTCAGCCTCTCCTGTCTCTATAACGTCAAAACGATGGAGGAGATTTTCCCAGTCCGCTTGGGCATTTGTTTTACAGTTATCAAAATCGTCTGGAGGTAGATTAAGAACAGCTTGAGAGTGAGAGATGAAAGAAGTGGCTAGCTGAATTTCAGCATGACTACTTGCTAAGTCAATTCGCCAGTCCCCACCTTCTTGGCTGATAGCAAGAACATCCGTATTCATTTGCAGGGCAGTGAACATCGTTAGTGGATTTTTGTTGGTTTCAGTTTTTCCTTCTTGTCGTAGGGCAAGATTCCTCTTATCTACTTGCTCCACGGTCAGTTCATCTGCTGCGTGAAGATAGAGGGAGAGGGCTTTGCCTTGCTTTTGCTCCAAACGAATAGAAGCACCGTAGCAAGTCGGTGTGAGCTGGGTTTCAATCTGATAGCGCAGGGAGAAAATTTTCAGATAATGAGGTTGGAAAGAGGCCTTATCCATATCATAGGAAGACTGACGATGGAAGAGGCTGTCTCCACCTAGCTGGCCTGTGACAGGAGTCAGGAGGAGCCAAGAGTAGTCCCCAATCCAAGGACTGGGCTGGTGGGTTAGTCGAATCCCCTGAAAGATAGGCAGATGCGGATCGAAAAACCAAGAGCCCTCCTGGTCACTGGTCTGGGGTACAAAGTAATTCATCCCAAAAGGCACGCCTGTGTATGGCAGGGTATTTCCCCGAGAAAAGGCATGCTTGCTGGCAGTTCCAAATCGGGTATTGATGCTTTCAAGTAGTGGTTTCATAGTCTTTCCTTTAGCTGTTTTTCTACATTATATCAGAAAAAGATAGCCTTTAGAAAAGGAGTTTCAAAGATAACTATTTTGTAGAAAAATGACTATCATTTGTGTATGTATTTTCTGTCTCAAAAGCTATATACTGAAAATGAAACTTGTTTGAAAGAGGATACTGCACGATGATTTATTCAAAAGAAATTGTTAGAGAATGGCTAGGTGAAGTAGCAGAACGTGCTAAGGACCATCCAGAGTGGGTGGATGTTTTCGAGCGTTGCTACACCGACACCTTGGACAATACAGTTGAAATCCTAGAAGATGGTTCAACCTTTGTGCTCACAGGAGATATTCCTGCTATGTGGCTTCGGGATTCGACAGCTCAACTCAGACCCTACCTGCATGTGGCTAAAAGAGATTCGCTCCTGCGTCAGACCATTGCAGGTTTGGTCAAACGTCAGATGACCTTGGTACTCAAGGATCCTTATGCCAATTCCTTCAACATTGAGGAAAACTGGAAGGGGCACCATGAGACTGACCACACAGACCTTAATGGCTGGATTTGGGAACGCAAGTATGAGGTGGACTCGCTTTGCTATCCTTTGCAGTTGGCTTATCTCCTCTGGAAAGAGACTGGCGAGACTAGTCAGTTTGATGAGACTTTTGTCGCAGCGACTAAGGAAATTCTCCATCTTTGGACGGTGGAACAAGACCACAAGAACTCTCCTTATCGTTTTGTCCGAGATACGGACCGCAAGGAAGACACCTTGGTAAATGATGGCTTTGGACCTGATTTTGCAGTGACAGGCATGACCTGGTCAGCCTTTCGTCCGAGTGATGATTGCTGTCAGTATAGTTACTTGATTCCGTCAAATATGTTTGCTGTAGTAGTCTTGGGTTATGTGCAAGAAATCTTTGCAGCATTAAACCTAGCTGATAGCCAGAGTGTTATCACTGATGCTAAGCGCCTCCAGTCTGAAATCCAAGAAGGTATCGAAAACTATGCTTACACCACCAACAGCAAGGGCGAAAAGATTTATGCCTTTGAAGTGGATGGTCTAGGAAATGCTAGCATCATGGATGATCCAAACGTACCAAGTCTGCTGGCTGCACCTTATCTGGGCTACTGCGATGTCAACGATAAAGTGTATCAAGCAACTCGTCGTACCATTCTGAGCCCTGAAAATCCCTACTTCTACCAAGGAGAATACGCTAGTGGTCTCGGAAGTTCTCATACCTTCTATCGCTATATCTGGCCAATCGCCCTTTCTATCCAAGGCTTGACAACAAGAGATAAGGCAGAGAAAAAATTCTTGCTGGATCAGCTGGTTGCTTGCGATGGTGGTACAGGTGTTATGCACGAAAGCTTCCACGTGGATGACCCAACTCTCTACTCTCGTGAATGGTTCTCTTGGGCCAACATGATGTTCTGTGAGTTGGTCTTGGATTACTTGGATATTCGCTAAGGAGCGCGCTTTCGCTCAACCGATTCTTGTCAGAATCACAAATTTACATTTAAAACGTTAACAATAAAAATTTAAATTTAGAATGAGGTTTTACTTCATGGAAAATGTTGTCGTACATATTATCTCACATAGTCACTGGGACCGTGAGTGGTACTTGCCTTTTGAAAGCCACCGTATGCAGTTGGTGGAATTGTTTGACAATCTCTTTGATCTCTTTGAAAATGACCCTGAGTTCAAGAGTTTCCACTTGGATGGACAAACTATTGTCCTTGATGATTACTTGGAGATTCGCCCTGAAAATCGCGACAAAGTCCAACGATACATCGACGAAGGAAAATTGAAAATTGGTCCCTTTTACATCTTGCAAGATGACTACTTGATTTCAAGTGAAGCCAATGTCCGCAATACTCTTATTGGTCAGCAAGAAGCTGCCAAATGGGGCAAATCAACCCAGATTGGTTACTTCCCAGATACCTTTGGAAATATGGGACAAGCGCCTCAAATCCTTCAAAAATCAGGCATTCACGTGGCAGCTTTTGGTCGTGGTGTGAAGCCGATTGGATTTGACAACCAAGTCCTCGAAGATGAGCAGTTTACTTCTCAGTTTTCAGAAATGTACTGGCAGGGTGCGGACGGAAGTCGTGTCCTCGGTATCCTCTTTGCCAACTGGTACAGTAACGGGAATGAAATCCCAGTTGATAAAGAAGAGGCCTTGACCTTCTGGAAACAAAAACTGGCAGACGTGCGTGACTATGCTTCGACCAACCAGTGGTTGATGATGAACGGCTGTGACCACCAGCCTGTACAGCGAAATCTGAGCGAAGCTATTCGTGTGGCAAATGAACTCTTCCCAGATGTAACCTTTGTTCATAGTTCTTTTGATGAATATGTCCAAGCCGTGGAAAGTGCCCTACCAGAGCAATTATCAACGGTTACAGGTGAGTTGACCAGTCAGGAAACAGATGGCTGGTACACACTTGCCAACACTTCTTCATCTCGTATTTATCTCAAACAAGCCTTCCAAGAAAATAGCAACCTCCTAGAGCAAGTTGTAGAACCCTTGACAATTATCACTGGGGGTCATAACCACAAGGACCAGTTGACCTATGCTTGGAAAACTCTTTTGCAAAATGCGCCGCATGATAGTATCTGTGGCTGTAGCGTGGACGAAGTTCACCGAGAGATGGAAACTCGTTTTGCCAAGGTCAACCAAGTAGGAAACTTTGTTAAGGCCAATCTTCTCAACGAGTGGAAGGGTAAAATTGCTACGGCTAAGGCTCAAAGTGACTATCTCTTTACGGTTATTAACACAGGCTTGCATGATAAGGTTGATACTGTCAGCACAGTGATTGATGTGGCGACTTGTGATTTCAAGGAATTACACCCAACGGAAGGCTACAAGAAGATGGCTGCTCTTACCTTGCCAAGCTACCGTGTGGAGGATTTGGATGGGCGTCCTGTAGAGGCTAAAATCGAAGACCTTGGGGCTAATTTTGAGTACGATTTACCAAAAGACAAGTTCCGCCAAGCTCGTATCGCTCGACAAGTGCGCGTGACCATTCCAGTTCACCTAGCGCCACTTTCTTGGACAACTTTCCAATTGCTGGAAGGAAAACAAGAACACCGTGAGGGTATTTACCAAAACGGAGTGATTGATACGCCATTTGTAACGGTGAGTGTGGATGACAACATCACAGTCTATGATAAGACAACTCACGAAGCCTATGAAGATTTTATCCGCTTCGAAGACCGTGGTGACATCGGAAACGAGTATATCTATTTCCAACCAAAAGGAACAGAGCCAATCTATGCAGAGCTTAAGGGCTACGAGGTCTTGGAAAACACAGCTCGCTATGCTAAGATTTTGCTCAAACATGAATTGACCGTGCCTGTCAGTGCCGATGAAAAACTAGAAGAAGAGCAAAAAGGCATCATCGAGTTTATGAAGCGTGAAGCTGGACGTTCAGAAGAATTGACAAGCATTCCTCTTGAAACAGAGATGACTGTCTTCGTTGATAATCCACAAATCCGTTGCAAGACTCGCTTTACTAACACTGCCAAAGACCACCGTATCCGTCTTTTGGTTAAGACTCACAACACGCGTCCAAGCAATGATTCTGAAAGCATCTATGAGGTGGTGACACGACCAAACAAACCAGCAGCTTCATGGGAAAATCCTGAAAATCCTCAACACCAACAAGCCTTTGTTAGTCTGTATGACGATGAAAAAGGGGTGACTGTATCCAACAAGGGATTGAATGAATATGAAATCCTTGGAGACGACACCATTGCAGTGACCATTCTGCGTGCGTCAGGTGAGCTAGGTGACTGGGGTTACTTCCCAACACCAGAAGCACAATGCTTGCGTGAGTTTGAAGTCGAGTTTGCACTTGAATGCCACCAATCCCAAGAACGCTTCTCAGCCTATCGTCGCGCCAAAGCCTTGCAGACACCATTTACCAGCCTTCAACTTGCTAGACAAGAAGGAAGCGTGGCTGCGACTGGTAGCCTCTTGAGTCATGCGGCCCTCAGCTTACCGCAAATCTGTCCAACAGCCTTTAAGGTAGCTGAAAATGAAGAAGGCTATGTTCTTCGTTACTACAATATGTGTAGTGAAAATGTACGTGTACCAGAAAGTCAACATCTCTTCCTTGACCTACTTGAACGACCATACCCAGTTCATTTAGGACTATTGGCTCCACAAGAAATTCGTACAGAATTGATTAAAAAAGAAGAAATCTAATTTCAAAAAGTAAACATAAAAAGAAAGGAGGGGCGAAAAGGTAAGAACTAACTGCTGATTCGCCCCTTTTTATGGTAAAAACAATGACCATTGCAACGATTGATATCGGAGGGACTGGGATTAAGTTTGCCAGTCTGACTCCTGATGGGAAAATACTAGATAAGACAAGTATTTCAACGCCTGAAAACTTGGAGGATTTACTAGCGTGGCTAGATCAACGCTTGTCAGAACAGGATTACAGTGGGATTGCTATGAGCGTTCCAGGTGCGGTCAATCAAGAGACAGGTGTGATTGATGGCTTCAGTGCGGTGCCCTACATTCACGGATTTTCTTGGTATGAGGCGCTTAGCTCTTATCAGATTCCTGTCCATCTGGAAAATGATGCTAACTGCGTTGGACTCAGTGAATTACTAGCTCATCCAGAACTTGAAAATGCAGCCTGTGTCGTAATTGGGACAGGGATTGGCGGAGCCATGATTATCAATGGTAGACTTCATCGAGGTCGCCACGGTCTGGGTGGAGAATTTGGCTATATGACAACCCTTGCCCCTGCTGAAAAGCTCAACAACTGGTCGCAACTAGCGTCAACTGGGAATATGGTGCGATACGTGATTGAAAAATCTGGTCAGACTGATTGGAACGGTCGCAAGATTTACCAAGAGGCTGCAGCTGGGAATACTCTTTGTCAAGAAGCTATTGAGCGCATGAACCGCAATCTGGCGCAAGGCTTGCTTAATATCCAGTATCTCATCGACCCAGATGTCATTAGTCTGGGAGGCTCTATCAGTCAAAATCCAGATTTTATTCAAGGTGTTAAGAAGGCTGTCGATGAATTTGTCGAAACCTACGAAGAATATACGGTCGCACCAGTTATCCAAGCCTGCACCTATCATGCAGATGCCAATCTCTACGGTGCCCTTGTCAACTGGTTACAGGAGGAAAATCAATGGTAAGATTTACAGGAATTAGTTCCAAACAAACTCAAGCTATAGAGTTGCTTCAAAAGCACATTTCGCTACCAGATATAGAGGTAGCTATCGCTCAGTCAGACCAAGCCTCTATCTCTATCAAGGGTGAGGGTAGCCGCTATCAACTAACTTATCGCAAACCTCACCAACTTTATCGTGCCTTGTCCTTGTTGGCAACAGTTCTAGCAGAAGGTGATAAAGTAGAGATTGAGGAACAAGCAGCTTACGAAGATTTAGCCTATATGGCTGACTGTTCGCGCAATGCGGTGCTGAATGTCGCTTCTGCCAAGCAGATGATTGAACTCTTAGCTCTCATGGGCTATTCAACCTTTGAACTTTACATGGAAGACACTTACCAGATTGAAGGGCAGCCTTACTTTGGCTATTTCCGTGGAGCCTACTCAGCTGAGGAGTTGCAGGAAATCGAAGCCTATGCCCAGCAGTTTGACATGACCTTTGTGCCATGTATCCAGACCTTGGCTCACTTGTCAGCCTTTGTTAAATGGGGTGTCAAGGAAGTGCAGGAATTCCGTGATGTGGAGGACATTCTTCTTATCGGCGAAGAAAAGGTTTATGACCTGATTGATGGCATGTTTGCTACTCTGTCTAAACTGCAAACCCGCAAGGTCAATATCGGGATGGACGAAGCCCACTTGGTTGGCTTGGGACGTTATTTGATATTGAACGGTGTTGTGGATCGTAGTCTCCTAATGTGTCAACACTTGGAGCGCGTGCTGGATATTGCTGATAAATATGGATTCCACTGCCAGATGTGGAGCGATATGTTCTTCAAACTCATGTCAGCGGATGGTCAGTACGACCGTGATGTGGAAATTCCAGAGGAAACGCGTGTCTACCTAGACCGTCTCAAAGACCGAGTGACTTTGGTTTATTGGGACTATTATCAGGATAGCGAGGAAAAATATAACCGCAATTTCCGTAATCACCACAAGATTAGCCAAGATCTTGCCTTTGCAGGGGGTGCTTGGAAGTGGATTGGATTTACACCTCACAACCATTTTAGCCGTCTAGTGGCTATCGAGGCTAATAAAGCCTGCCGTGCCAATCAGATTAAAGAAGTCATCGTAACTGGTTGGGGAGACAATGGTGGTGAAACTGCCCAGTTCTCTATCCTACCAAGCTTGCAAATCTGGGCAGAACTCAGCTACCGCAATGACCTAGACCGACTGTCTGCTCATTTCCAGACCAATACAGGTCTATCGGTTGAAGATTTTATGCAGATTGACCTTGCTAACCTCTTGCCAGATTTGCCGGACAATCTCAGTGGCATCAATCCTAACCGCTATGTCTTTTATCAGGATGTTCTCTGTCCAATTCTTGACCAGCATATGACACCTGAACAGGATAAGCCACACTTCGCTCAGGCTGCTGAGACGCTTGCTGACATTAAAGAAAAAGCAGGGAACTATGCCTACCTTTTTGAAACTCAGGCCCAGTTGAACCAGATTTTAAGTAGCAAAGTGGATGTGGGACGACGCATTCGTCAGGCCTATCAAGCGGATGATAAAGAAAGTCTGCAAGAAATCGCCAGACAAGAATTACCAGAACTCAGAAGCGCGATCGAACACTTCCATGCCCTCTTTAGCCACCAATGGCTGAAAGAAAACAAGGTCTTTGGTTTGGATACAGTTGACATCCGTATGGGCGGACTCTTGCAACGCATCAAACGAGCAGAAAGCCGTATCAAGGCTTATCTGGCTGGCCAGCTTGACCGCATCGACGAACTAGAAGTGGAAATCCTGCCATTTAACGACTTCTACGCAGACAAGGGCTTCGCAGCCACAACAGCCAACCAATGGCATACCATTGCGACAGCTTCAACGATTTACACGACCTAAAACAAGAACACCTTGCTTGGCGCAGGGTGTTTCGCGTGAAACAGAAGAATTATCTAGTTTCAAATGCCACAGTTAGACAAACTTATGATAAAATAGCAGAAAGGGAATGTTTCCTAAGAGCAATTCTATCGATTAGCAATTGGAGGTATTGTGGTACACTTAAAATTAGTAAAACAAGTGTTTTTTTTGTGATGGTTTCAGATAAGAGAGTTTTTTAATACTCAATGAAAATCAAAGAGCAAACTAGGAAGCTAGCTGTAGGTTGCTCAAAACACTGTTTTGAGGTTTCAGATGGAAGCTGAGGAGGTTTGAAGAGATTTTCGAAGAGTATAAATTTGTTGAGCGTGTAGCTAATACGTATCAAGTCTGGTAGATTGAGAAAACTTGACAAAAAATTAGATAGTGCTAGAATAACATTAACGAAAGACATTTGAGGGCAGAAAGATTCCTGTCACACCTTGCAAAAGGGTATCTGAGATTCTGGGTACACC
Organism: Streptococcus sp. 3109; assembly: GCF_013276905.1. Taxonomy (NCBI): domain Bacteria; kingdom Bacillati; phylum Bacillota; class Bacilli; order Lactobacillales; family Streptococcaceae; genus Streptococcus; species Streptococcus sp. 3109. The sequence goes on from NZ_VMLY01000011.1 coordinate 13,372, forward strand.
GACCAGCCAAAGGGTCCGTTATTTCAAAGGAGGGGCTTAAATGCTCCTTTTTTATTTAAAAATTTCAAAATAGATTACACTCACCGCAGGCTTAGGCTTGCGTTTTTTTGTTTGACAAAATTAAAAAAATGTGTAATAATAAGTAGAATTGAAAACAGGAAAACTCACCTCCTTTCGATTCGTCTAGCCTTTTCGTGAGGCAATGAGGGGGCGGAGAGACGCGCTCGTCAACAGAAGTATCTCATTGGAAATGTTGCTCACTTTTTAGTGAGCTTTTTATCTAGGGAATAGAAATGAAAAGCAAAAAGTTAAAATTAGGTCAAATTGATTTAAAAATGTGCAAGGATTACGACCTTATTCAAGCGATGGACTATGACTTTAAGACGAAGGAAGTAATGAATAAAGGAAGGGGATTTGCGGTAACTGTTGTCAAAATACAGGGGCTAACTTTCTTGATTCCATTTAGAAGTTACATTCCTAAAAAGTATCAATTGAAGTATAAGCTTAGAAATTCAGCAAAAGAAGGATATGTTGAAGGATTAGATATTGGTAAAACATTGATTTTAGAAGATAAAAGTTATTTACTAAATACCACTTTTCGCCTTCGGAAAGTCGAAGATTATTATAAAGTAATGGATAATGATAAAGCTATAATCAATAAGTTAGTGAAAGCTATTATAGACTATAACCGTGCTTTAGAAATGAACGATAGAAACAAACTTGAAGATCCTAAACGCTTTAAATTCTCAACATTCCAGAATTATTCTACTAGATTAAGAGTCATAACAGAAAAAGACTATTTAGAATAGATAATGTTTCCGCAGGCTTAGGCTTGTGTTTTTTTATAGTAGATTGAAATAAGATTTGAACAAATTGATTAGGAAAGTCAAATTAATTTCTAGCAATGTTTTAGTAGTCGCAGTGTACTGTTCTAGTTCCAATTCACTCTATTCTTCAAAAAATCCCGATTTTATGGGGTTTTAATTCTGATAAAATCCGATAATTTCGGCATGATAAGGTGAGGTAGTTATTGTCTTAATGCTCAGTTACATTCTGGAAATCGCTAGAATTTTTTCAAAAAAGCCCGTAATAGTTGAATTATCTAAACTTTAACAGTATAATTAAGCTAGTAGCTTCATCAGGAGGTTCTATGCTACAATATAGTGGGTGGCACGGTACCACCAATAAAAGGAAAGAAAAAATTCTATCTGCTGGGTTTTCTTATGAGAAATATAAACCTGGTATTCATAAACAGAGACATCCGAACGACTTGGGTAATGGTATTTACTTTTTTCTACCTTTTGACAAAGATACTGGTAAAACGATTGCTTCTGCTTATGTCGCAAAGTATAAGTCATTTGAACTAAGCAAACCTGGGGTTAGGCCTGAGTTAATTCATGCTGAAATCACCCTAAAATCTATAGATAAGATTTTTATTTTAGATAACCCAAAAAACCAAAGGTTATTAGAGGAATATCGACAAGCGGCATCTATTCAAATTGAACGTGAGATTGCAGGTATTTCAGGTAGCGGAGCCAAAAATAGAGCTACTCTTCTTAACCAAAATCAAGGATTAATTATTGAGCTGTTGCTTGATTTAGCGTCTCAGCATGGGAAGAATTATGAAGCAGTGCAGTCCAAAACATATACTGCTATTCCATCTTTACCAGTAATTGACGGAAAGAATGGAGAGGAAATTTGTATCCGTGATTTAAATTGTATTACAAACATTTTATAAATAAGGAGGCTTTTATGAGTTTATTGTCAAACTTTTTAGGAACTGAAGAATTTTCTTTGATGGATTCTCCAATGTTCCAAGAATTAGTTGAAAATATTAAGGCCAACAAAATTTATTCAGTAAACAATGAATTTGATTATGATTTGAATATATCAGGAAGTCTTAAAAAATATAAAGATGAAATCCATTTTACTCCTCAATTAAATAATCAAAAAGAGTTTGATGATTTGAATTCTGTAACTAAAGTAAATGCAATGCCTGAATATAATATAAAAAACAAGAAGTCATGTTTTTCATATTTACCAATAGATTCTGAAAACTTAATTACAACAAAAGAAAATAGTGAGGTGGCAGCTTAATGTCCTCTTTACAATTTAAAGATTATTTTTTAAATGAAGTATCATACCGAAGAAATCCTAGTTTTGACCAAACAAATAGTACTATTAATTTACATCCTGAATTGTCTGCACAGATTTTAATAAGAAAATCTGAAAACCTTGCTTATGTTAACTTGATAACAAAGCAAGGAAATATAGATTCAGATGATTCTGCTTTTGAGCTTATTGTAGATATTGTTGGAGAATTTTCATTTATATATGACGAGACAGAATTTGATATTGATTTTGAAACTTTTCTTAAAGAGAATGGTTTAGCAATTCTTTGGTCCTATATTCGGCCTATCGTATCTGATATGATTACTCGGGGTAATGAGTTCCCCAACTTCATATTGCCTGTCGTTAACATTAAAAAAATGCTTGAAGACAAAGATTCTATCAAGTTAACATACGAATAAAAACAGTGTATGTATTTTTCAAAGCTCCAATGAAATACTTTCACATTTAAAAGGTATTCGGAGAACTATAAATCAAAATTGTGATAAAAATAAATAGGATCAAAGAGTTTTGTATGATAGTAGTTGCAATTTAAACTCTACCTTCTTCAAGACTCAGCTATCAATGAAAATCACCAGAAGGGCAGTATTTTAACGGCTCTTCTGGTGGTTTTTGAATTGTTTGGTTAGTGTGAGATATGAATAATTTGGAACTTAATACTCTTTGAAAATCTCTTCAAACCACGTCAGCTTCCATCTGCAACCTCAAAACAGTGTTTTGAGCAATCTGTAGCTAGCTTCCTAGTTTGCTCTTTGATTTTCATTGAGTACAAAAACAAGAACACCTTGCTTGGCGCAGGGTGTTTCGCGTGAAACAGAAGAATTGGATAAGATGCATGATACCAAGCTTAGTTCATAACATTTGATTTATAAAACAAAAAAGAGTATAATAACTTATGCCAGTCTAAAATATGCATAAATATTTTAGGGGGGGCTTTTTATTTGTCCTTCCATTATATATTAACCGATAATTATCGGAAAAGGAGCAAAATGATATATGTTTTATAAAGGTAATGAAGATAGAGAAAAACGCTTGCGGTTTTCGATTCGTAAGGTTAGTTTTGGAGCTGCTAGTGTTGCAGTAGCAGCCTTGTTCATGTTTCCAGGAAATGGGACAGTGTCTGCCACAGAGCCAAGTGTGACTCTTAATGCTTCCGAAAAGGAAATTTTAAACCTTCCATCTGATGAAACAAAAGATAAGAACTATCAGAATGGAGTTAATGCAAAGGATATTGTAACTACAAACCATGAGGGAGCAGTTGGAAATAGTACTGCTACAGAATCAAAATCTACGGAAGTAGAAATTCTGAACAAGGAATCTTTAACAAAATTAATTGAAGAGATCGATGGGAAATTCACTAACGGGAAATATGCTTCTAAAACAGAAGATAGTGTACAACAATTAAAAGTAGCTTTAGAAGAAGCAAGAACAGTTTTAAGCAATGCAAAAACACAAGAAGAGTTAACTAGGGCCTACAATAAGCTTGTTACAGCAACTACACAGCTAAAGACAAAACCAGAAGAGAAAAAAGAAGCACCAGCAGTTGATACGACAAATGGAAAAGCTACTGTAGGTATTAAAGCAACGAATACTGAAAAAACTACAGAAACTAATTCAATTGCACACTCAGGTTCTAGAGATGAACGTAATGGAAAAGCGTTGAATACAAATAACCCATTCCGTACAGATGCAACTACTACAAATGATGACCCGTCTGCGAATCAAACGTATACAGCTCCAGCTGAGAATGCGGATTTAGGAACTTTAGTGGAGAAACTAAAAGGGTTAGACTCTACAGTTGAAAATAACACAAAACTTTCACAAAATATGGATAGTTTAGGTGATAGTAAGAAAGTAGCAAAAGGTGCTGTAAAAGAAATTACCGAGTTCGGAGGCTGGAAAGCAGTAGATGGTGGTAAATTTGTCATTGCTAGAAAAACTGAAGCAGGAGTTTATCCTTTAGAAACAATTAATTCAACTTTAAATGACACTGTTTGGTTGCAAGAACAAGCATTGGATAGAAGAACAGAGTATACTTTACTACTTTCAAAGAGTATAACCAGAGCAAATCAAAAAGAAGCAGCTTGGGATAGTAGTGTATATAGACCAACTGGAGTAGCTAGTGGAGTTACCAAGAATGTTGCTGGATATAACGGGATTGAAAAAACATTTACAGCTTATTCAACTTTATATGGTTCAGATGTAGTAGTTAAGTTTAAACCTGGTTATGTTGGAGATAGTGATGGTTTTAAAGCTAACTATAAAGTTCAAGTCTATAGTATTACAGGAAATCAAGAGAAATTAGTATATGAAACAACTTTTGATCCTTCAAAAGATGCAAATGATGACAAAAAAATTGTTACAAAAGCAACGGATGGAAAAAATAAAGTCTCAATTAGAATTTCTAAAACACCAAATAGAACTACAATAGATGGTGGAGTAGATCATACTAAACGTGTAGATTTTATTGAAAAAAGTGCAGCAGAAAAGTTAATGGCGCAACCTGGAAATAAACCAAATGGAGCGGCTGGGACATTTACTAGTAAGCCTATTGCATTACCTAAAGGTGCAGATCATTATAAAGTTAGAATTTCTTTAGCAGATCAAAATCGTACAGGAATGAGTTATCAAGCATGGGATGAAAAATATTCATTACCTGTTACGGGATTAGATTTTTCGATTGCTCAAGATACAAGTAATGTAGCGAAAAATCTTTTACAAAGAATTTACGATAAGTTAAAAGCAACTGAAACAGCAGATACAGATGGAAAGACAAATGAAACAAAAGCTGCGTATTTAGCAGAATTAGAAAATATTAAGACACTTGTAACGAGTACGGATGTTAAGAAGACAGCAGAATATAAAGAAGCTTTAGAGTCCACTTTGTCGAAACAATTGGCATTAAGAGTTGATAAAACAGGTTTAACAGAGTCAAAAACTTTACTTGATGGTTTAGTGAACGAAGATCCAACACCAGGGAAGACTCAAGATACTGCTACTGCTTATAATGCAGCAAAACAAGAAGCTATTAAAGTGATTGAAGCAGCAAAAACAGTTATTGATAATGAAAATGCAACTGTAGCAGAGGTTAGAGATGCTTTAGCAACAGTAAATGCCAAAAAAACAGCTTTACAAAAAGCTAAGGATGGATTAATAGAAGCAGCCACAGCAGACGAAAAAGCTAAATTAAAAGCAGATTCTGAAGCATTGAAAAAAGCAGATACAACAGGTAAAACACCAAATAGTATTGATAAATATAATGAAGAGTTTAAAAAGTTTGAACAAGATTACAATTCGATAAAAACAGAAGTATCTAATATTATAGCTAAAGGGAATAATGCAACTAAAGCAGAGGTTGATACGGCATTAAGCAAGGTAGCCGAAATAAAAAGAAAATTAGATACAGCTGCAGGATTGTTAGTTAATAAAGGAAACAAAACAGAGTTAGAAAAAGCAGTAAGAGAAGAATCTACTGTTAAAGGAAACTTTAAATATTATAATGCAAACAAAAACAATAAGAATGCGTATGATTCAGCGATTACGAAGGGGAAAGATGTAATTAATAATCCAAATGCGACGCAAGCCCAAGTAGATGCAGCCTTAACAGCCATCACAGAAGCTAAACAAGCATTAAATGGAGCACTAACTGATAAAGAACAATTGATAAACACCACTGACGCATTAAATAATTTAATTTTAGAAGATTCGACAAAAGGAAAAACCAAAGCGACGATTGATGAGTATAAAAAAGTACAAGAAGAATCAGAGAAAGTTTTAAAAGAAGTTAAAAAAGTTATTGATAATAAAAATGCTTCACAAATTGAAGTTAACAAAGCCTTAGAACTAGCAATTCAGGCAAAAGATGCTTTAGAAATTGCGAAAAAATCATTACTTGATGCTGTAGAAGCTAGAGAAGTAGTTGAAACGACAGCAAATGAAAAAATTGCAAGTATCAAAGCAGATAAAAAACTTTTTGATGAAGAAAAGCAAAAAGCACTTGATACAGTTGAAGCCTTAAAAGAAAAAGCATTAGAAGCAATCAACAACTCCACAAAACAATCAGACCTTGATAAAGCACTCAGAACCTTCTTATACCAAGTTGATCAAGATGCACTTGTAGCTGATCTTCCAGAATTAAAACTAGAAGATGCCCTGAAAGCTTTAATCAATGGAGTAGTGAAAGTTGAACGCGGTACAGCCCTTTCCCAAGCAGATGTGTTAGCGAAATTAGATTTACCAGAAGAAATCTCAGTCATCAAGATGGTATTGCCTGATACGAATACTGTCGGTACTAAAGTTGCTACAGTGACATTAAGATTAGCGGATGGAAGCGTACAAAAACTTGAAGTTCCAGTTGAAGTGATTTCACCAAAAAATCAAAATATCATACCTCCATATAATGGAGGAAACGATGGACCTTCTGCTGATAACGGAACGACTAACACTGACGCAAAAGTGAATAAATCTAAGTTAGAAAGTGCTATTCATCAGCTAGATGAGCTAATCATCCAAGAATCAGCTAAGCTTGATGCAGAAACTGCAAAAGAAGCGAATGCATTATCAGCAGATGCTAAGAAAGTATTTGCTAACGTAGACGCAAGTCAAGCAGAAGTAGATACAATGGTGAAACGTATTGAAGACTTCATGGCTAAAGTTTCTCCAGCAGCTGACCATGTAACTCCAGCTGAGGATCAAGCATCTCAAACACCAGCTGTAGCTCCAGCTACTACTCAAGCAGCAGCTAATGCTAGCCAAGAAGCAGCAACAAACGTGCGTAAAGCATCTAAAGAATTGCCAAATACAGGTACAGCAGATTCTACTGTAGCTATGGTAGCAGCTGCCGCAAGTGCCTTACTTGGTCTTGGTCTTGCAGGCCGTCGTCGTAAAGAAGACGAAGAAGCTTAATTGGTAGATTGTTTGATAATTATCAGATGATAAGTCCGATTTTCAAAGCTGAAACAAGTACCTCTCATAAGAAAATCTCCTAGTAGGAAAGCCTGCTAGGAGATTTTTGCATGTCAGGAAGTGGACGGCAAACTATAACCGTTCAATAACGAGGTATATTGAAAAATTTTCAGACTCGAGAACTCACTGATAGTTACTAAGCTGGAGATTTCTTATTTGCACTTTTTGTAGGGAGTCAGTCTCGGAGAAATCAGACACTATAATGAACTGAGTCTGGACTAGTACAATATCGCTTCTAAAACATTGTTATAAATTGATTTGGCCTTGCCTTATACTCAATGAAAATCAACGAGCAAACTAGGAAGCTAACCGCAGGTTGCTCAAAACACTGTTTTGAGGTTGCAGATGGAAGCTGACGTAGTTTGAAGAGATTTTCGAAGAGTATTAGCTTTCTAAAAAAGTTGAGAAAAGTAGTACCTTTATTTTTAGACAGAGCTCATGATGAGTTTTGAGAAAAAACGTTAAAAAGAGAAAAACGCCTATGGTCAAAAGTCTAAGGAACTTGATAATAGGCTTTTTTTAAAAAAATAGTGGGCTTCATTGCTCCTAAAATTTTGTTTGAGAGACTAGCACAGGATAACAGAGTGACGCCATCACTGGGCTAATAGAGATAAAATAAACAATTGATTTAGGACATTTGTTTGATAGTGGTGATAAAGTTTTAAATCCGCTACATAATTTGTGGAGTTTTTTCTATAATTAGGAGTTTAACCTCATCTGCAAATAGGAGTATACTAATAATGTAATCGTTATCAAAAGTCTAAAAAGGAATTTTTAGATGGATATCAAAATAAAAAGGGAGGAAATTATGAATAAGTTTTCAAAAACCTTGAGAGACAACTGGATCTTTCTCTTGATGGTTTTGCCAGGGGCACTCTGGTTGATTCTATTCTTCTACATTCCAGTATTTGGGAACGTGGTTGCCTTCAAAGACTACCACATGACCAGTAATGGTTTCATAGATAGTATCATAAATAGTAAATGGGTCGGACTCGATAATTTCAGATTCTTATTTAGTTCAAGAGACGCCTTTATTATCACACGAAATACGGTCCTCTACAATCTTGGCTTTATCTTTCTAGGTTTAGTTGTATCTGTAGGGATTGCCATTATCCTCAGCGAGCTCCGTTCCAAGAGAATGGTGAAGATTTTCCAAACTTCTATGTTGTTCCCTTACTTCTTGTCTTGGGTTATCATCAGTTTCTTTACAGATGCCTTCCTAAATATTGATAAAGGGGTGTTCAATCATTTATTGGAAAGTCTTGGTCTCAAAGAAGTCAACTTCTATGCTGATTTGGGAATTTGGCCCTATCTCCTACTTTTCTTAGGTATTTGGAAAGGTTTTGGATATAGCAGTGTCATGTACTATGCGACAATCATGGGAATTGATCCAACCTACTACGAAGCAGCGACAGTGGACGGGGCCAGCAAATGGCAGCGCATTCGCAATGTCACCATTCCGCAGTTGACACCGCTGGTAACTGTATTGACCATCCTTGCAGTCGGAAATATCTTCCGTGCAGACTTCGGTCTTTTCTACCAAATCCCTCACAATGCTGGTCAGCTTTATAACGTAACCAATGTCTTGGACGTATATGTATATAATGGATTGACCCAGACAGCAGATATCGGGATGGCTTCAGCAGCAGGTCTCTACCAATCAGTAGTCGGATTGATTCTGGTGGTTCTATCAAACTTACTTGCAAGACGAGTTGATCCAAACTCAGCTTTGTTCTAGAAAGGAGGAGAATATGGCAGAAAAGAAAATTAAAAAAGAAAAAATTGATAATGTCGGCATTCACTCCTTCAGTAAGAAAGCAGATATCTTCTTCAGTACCATTTCGGGTTTGATTGCCCTCTCTTGTATCCTACCCTTCGTATTCGTTATCATTATTTCAGTGACGGACGAGAAAAGCCTCCTCCAATACGGCTACAGCTTCTTCCCATCCCAATTTGGATTAGACGGTTTTGAGTTTTTGGCACAGTTTAAGGATAAAATCTTACAAGCCCTCTTCATTTCTGTCTTTGTAACCGTAGTTGGGACATTTACAAATGTCTTTATCACAACAACCTATGCCTACGCTATTTCACGGACAACCTTTAAGTATCGCAGATTTTTTACCATCTTCGTTCTGCTCAGTATGTTGTTCAATGCTGGTTTGGTACCAGGTTATATCATGGTGACCCGTGTGCTTCAGCTTGGTGACACTGTTTGGGCCTTGATTGTTCCAATGCTTCTCTCACCCTTTAACATCATCTTGATGCGTTCCTTCTTCAAGAAGACCATTCCAGAAGCCATTCTCGAATCGGCTCGTATCGATGGTGCTAGTGAGGCTCGGATTTTTTTCCAAATCTGTTTGCCATTGTCACTACCAGGTATCGCAACCATCACGCTTTTGACAGCTCTTGGTTTCTGGAATGACTGGTTCAACGCCCTTCTTTACATCAAGAGTGACAACTTGTATCCATTGCAATATTTGCTCATGCAAATCCAACAAAATATGGACTATATTGCCAAAGCGGTCGGCTTGACTGGTCAACTGGGAGTTGCTCTACCGAAAGAAACAGGTCGTATGGCCATGGTTGTGGTTGCAACCCTTCCAATCGCGATTTTGTATCCATTCTTCCAACGCTACTTTGTAAAAGGTTTGACTATCGGTGGTGTGAAAGAATAGTGCTTGTTGAGAAAAAACATTTCTCAGTTCCCAACTTCCCTTGTGTGAAGTTAATACTCTTCGAAAATCTCTTCAAACCGCGTCAACGTCGCCTTGCCGTATAGATGTTACTGACTCCGTCAGTTCTATCTGCAACCTCANNATTTTCATTGAGTATAAGATCATTACATTGTTTATAAGTTTAAAAATAAAAAAAGGAGTTTTTATCATGAAAAACTGGAAAAAATATGCTTTTGCATCTGCTAGTGTAGTCGCTTTGGCTGCAGGTCTTGCTGCTTGTGGAAACTTGACAGGTAACAGCAAAAAAGCTGCTGATTCAGGTGACAAACCTGTTATCAAAATGTACCAAATCGGTGACAAACCAGACAACTTGGATGAATTGTTAGCAAATGCCAACAAAATTATCGAAGAAAAAGTTGGTGCCAAATTGGATATCCAATACCTTGGCTGGGGTGACTATGGTAAGAAAATGTCAGTTATCACATCATCTGGTGAAAACTATGATATTGCCTTTGCAGATAACTATATTGTAAATGCTCAAAAAGGTGCTTATGCTGACTTGACAGAATTGTACAAAAAAGAAGGTAAAGACCTTTACAAAGCACTTGACCCAGCCTACATCAAGGGTAATACTGTAAACGGTAAAATTTACGCTGTTCCAGTTGCAGCCAACGTTGCATCATCTCAAAACTTTGCCTTCAACGGAACTCTCCTTGCCAAATATGGTATCGATATTTCAGGTGTTACTTCTTACGAAACTCTTGAGCCAGTCTTGAAACAAATTAAAGAAAAAGCTCCAGACGTAGTACCATTTGCAGCTACTAAGAACTTCATCCCTTCTGAGAACTTTGACTATCCAGTAGCAAACGGGCTTCCATTCGTTATTGACCTTGAAGGTGATACTACTAAAGTTGTAAACCGTTACGAAGTGCCTCGTTTCAAAGAACACTTAAAGACTCTTCACAAATTCTATGAAGCTGGCTACATTCCAAAAGACGTCGCAACAAGTGACACTACATTTGACCTTCAACAAGATACTTGGTTCGTTCGTGAAGAGACAGTAGGACCAGCTGACTACGGTAACAGCTTGCTCTCACGCGTTGCTAACAAAGACATCCAAATCAAACCAATCACAAACTTTATTAAGAAAAACCAAACAACACAAGTTGCTAACTTTGTCATTTCAAACAACTCTAAGAACAAAGAAAAATCAATGGAAATCTTGAACCTCTTGAATACGAACCCAGAACTTTTGAACGGCCTTGTTTACGGTCCAGAAGGCAAGAACTGGGAAAAAATTGAAGGTAAAGAAAACCGTGTTCGCGTTCTTGATGGCTACAAAGGAAACACTCACATGAGTGGATGGAACACTGGTAACAACTGGATTCTCTACATCAATGAAAACGTTACAGACCAACAAATTGAAGATTCTAAGAAAGAATTGGCTGAAGCTAAAGAATCTCCAGCGCTTGGATTTATCTTTAACACTGACAATGTGAAATCTGAAATCTCAGCTATTTCTAACACAATGCAACAATTTGATACAGCTATCAACACTGGTACTGTAGACCCAGACAAAGCGATTCCAGAATTGATGGAAAAATTGAAATCTGAAGGTGCCTACGAAAAAGTATTGAACGAAATGCAAAAACAATACGATGAATTCTTGAAAAACAAAAAATAATCAGCTAAATTGATTTCGTGTATTCATTCCTAACTCCTAAAATAAGAATCACTGCTTTCCTCAGGTTGGTCTGAGGAGGGCAGTGATTTTTTGAAAGTTGTTGAAGCCATGTATGCTGAGGAAATGTATAAAGACTACCAAACCTAATTTATTTCAGGTTGTTATAAATACCATCTAAATATGAGTGAATTTCTTGTCGTATAGATTGTAAAGAATGATTTCTAGCTGTATCAATGACACCGAATATTCTGTAATGACTACGGAAAAGTTTATCATAATCAATGTAACTTCCTATGATGATAATGTTGGCAAATTCAGAACGGAGTTGTATATCTTCTATATAAGAATACATTGTATCTGAAGATAAGAACATTGATTTTATGATAAAATAGGTAGTAGTGTTATAGGAATAGATGATACGCCTAGAAGCTATAATTCTCGTTTTTGTTGATAAGTTTTCTTTAATATAAGAATTGATGTCACTTGTGATGATATATCCTAATAATGAAAAATGTAGAATTTGAATTGTATCCATATTTCTCCTCTGGCTCTATCATATCAAAAACATCCGATAGAAGATGTCGAAATCTTAGATTGTATAACTGTTAGCATGAAATGTTGAAAAATAACCATTTATGATAACTCAGATACCTTTTAAGATTTTTTCCATCATAGGATACTAGTTTTGATATGATATAGGAGAGTAAGGAGGAAAAATATGCAAGAATATATTTTAAGCCAAGGCAGAGCAGTTGTTAAAGTGCCTCATTCTAAGGTTTACTATGTGACAACACATCCTACGAAGGCACATGCTGTTATTTTTATTACAGCTGATGGAGTATTTGAGAAGTATATGAGCCTAGCTAGAGTTGAGGAAATGAGTCTGGGGAAATTGTTCAGGTGTCATAGAAAGTTTCTTGTTAACTTATCCAAAGTAATAGGATTGAAGTATGAAACGAAGACCATTTTATTTATGGATGAAAGAGTATCGGATATTATCTGCTCTAGAAGATATTTTAAAACTGTAAAAGAAAGATGGTTAAATACTAAAGGAGACGAGAAATGAATATCTTTATATTAGAGGATGATTTTATACAGCAGACTAGGATGGAAAATCTGGTGTATGATATTTTAGAGAAGAATTGTTGGGAAGTAAAGCACTGTGGTGTTTATGGTAAACCAAATCAATTGTTAGAAGATATGATGGAACGTGGAGGTCATCAACTTTTCTTTTTGGATATTGAAATTAAAAACGATGTTAGAAAAGGGTTAGATATTGCTTTGGAAATCAGAGATAGAGATCCAAATGCAGTCATTGTTTTTGTAACAACTCATTCAGAATTTATGCCTGTTAGTTTTCAATATCAAGTATCAGCTTTAGATTTTATTGATAAGGAATTACCTGAAAGTGCTTTTAGGGAACGTGTGGAAAAAGCAATCGCTTATGTTCACAAGAATAAACATCAACTAATGACTGAAGATTCTTTTGTGTTTACAAATTCTAAAGCACTCGTTCAGGTTCCGTTTTCGGATTTGCTTTATATAGAAACGTCAATGATTCCTCATAAGCTAGTTCTTTATTCTATGAGAGAAAGAATAGAGTTTTATGGTAAAATTTCTGATATATTGAAGCAAGAACCAAGATTGGTTCAGTGTCATCGCTCTTTTATTGTGAATCCTTATAATATCTCTTCAATAGATAAGGAAGAAAAACTAGTCTATTTGAAGAACGGGTCAAGTTGCCTAGTATCTAGGTTAAAAATGAGGGCATTGCTGAATATAGTTAAAGATTTACATGATAGTAAGGAGTAGTAAATGTCTTTTGTGTTAGTATCTTTGAATTTTTACATACTTTTATTTCTTCATGCAAAAATTTATGGCTATCAATTGACTATAAAGAGATCTTTAGAGTTATTGTTTTTCTATTTTTTATTAGAGTTTTTACTTTTAACCTTGATTAAGATGTTCTATATCCCTGTTGTTATTACAGTACTAGATTATCCCATCTTTTTTATTATCTATACATTGTTGTTGGATAAAAAGAAATACAGTCTGCTATCGACACTTTTTTATGCTCTGTTTCCTATCACATTTTGGTCGATCATCTATGATTTTTTTGTTGATTTTATTATTCCTAATTTTGCTAGTTTAACAGACATATATGTTTATTACGATGCTACCATTTTCTCAATTTTAGCAAGTCTCCTATCTTTGCTTATAATAAAAGTTTTTCAGTATGATTTTAGCTATCTAAGAAGTAAAGTGTTGGATAAACATTTAGCTCAAATAATGAGGATTGCTAATGCTGCAATGTTGGGTTATTTTATCTTGGTTCCTTTTATTGGTTATATTAAAAAAATCTTGAACTTATCTATAAATCATTATCAAGGAGCTATAACTGCAATCTATTTCTTTTTATTTATCTATTTTGTCAATATACTGGATAGAAATGTACGTGAGGAATTGCAAAAAGATTTAGTACTTCAAAAAGAGATTCAACTTCAAAATCTTAAGAGCTATAGTAAACAAGTAGAAGGACTTTATCAAGAGGTTAGAAGCTTTAGGCATGATTATGCAAATATCTTAACAAGTTTAAAGATAGGAATAGACCGAAAAGATATTGATTTAGTTGCTCAAATTTATGACAGTGTCTTGAAAGACTCAGGGAAAAATTTAAAAGATACAAAATTTGATGTAGTGAGATTGAGAAATATAGAGGATTTATCCTTGAAGAGTTTATTAATCTCAAAATTATCCGAGGCTCAGAGTTTACTAGTGCCAGTTTCTTTGGAAATAGAAAAACCAATCGTTATCAAAAAGATTGAGGAAATTGATTTTTTAACAGTTGTTTCTATATTGTTAGATAACGCGATAGAGGCCGCTGCAAGCGCCACTGTCGAGGAACCTCTAAGTGTTTGTTTTTTTGAAGATATGAGAAATAATAAGCAAGTTTTAATTATCCAAAATCCGACCCTAGATAGAGAGATTGATGTTACAAAAATATTTGAGAGAGGAATGTCGTCTAAAGGGCAGAATAGAGGAGTTGGTTTGTCTAATGTTAATAGTATTTTGACAAAATACCCAAATATCATTCTAAAAACTACAAGTTCTAATTTTAGATTTAAACAAGTCTTAGAGATAGAAGTATAGGTGGGGATGGGTGACTTGTATCTTCTATAATCTTTTCATGATAAAACGCATAGTATCAGTCATTTTGAAATCTGATATTATGCGTTTTTATAATTCTATAGATTTTTTATGGTTTGAAAGTAGTCCGTAATTTTAATGGTGTTGTTATAGTTTCATATAGCTCTTCCCACAATCCTCCACCTGTAATCTGGTTGAGTTCAGTAGTTGTTAGTTTTTGAAATGAAGTTAGGTTTTGTTTCTTATCCATGTTATGATTCTCCTTTTTGATAAGATAATAAATTAGTTATAGAGTGTTATCTGAAAATTAATCAGAATGTGTTAAAATTTTATCTTTGAAATAATCAAAATATGTTTTCTTTGCAGTTACACTAGTGACGCGACCTTGTAAGCCGTATTGGATGAGTTTACTATCCTCATTAGATAGTTTTGCAAGAGCGGTTAATTTAAAGAGATTTCCTTGCTCTGTTCTGGTAGGAGTTTGATCAATTGTCTGAAGTTGGCCGATGATGGTAATGCCGTGATTTCCAATTTTCTCCAGTTTTAATCTTACAGTTTGTCCTTTATCTAGTAGAGGTAGATAGTCAGAAGATACGTAGTAAGTGATTAGTACTTCTCTTGTATCTGTGATGACAGGGAATATTTGAGCAATTTCTGTACCAGTTGGAATTCTATTTTTACCTTCAAATTCACTGTTTAAGTGAATGATACCTTTACTTGGGGCGGTTAAGGTATTGTTTTCTAAGCGCTGCGTTGCTTGATCTAGTTGTACTTTTAATTCTGTTAATTGATTCTCCACGGTTAGTTGTTGCTGTGAGGCTGTTTGTAAAAATTGAGTACGGAGTACTTCAATTTTGGTTGCTAAACTATTGTCATAAGTTGCTACACTTCCGATACCAGCTTGCTGAATTTTGAGGCTTGCGATAGATGATTCAAGACCTGCAATACTTTGATTAATTTGAGATAAAAATGGCTCCTCTGCAGTTCCTTGTGTTTGTTCTTGTGAGGCTACAAGATAACGATTCAAAATTGACTGGTGCGGATTGCCAGTTGGTAAGCGAGCCCTTTTATTTATGATAGCATCTCTCAGCTCTTGATATTCTCCAATTTGTTGTTGAACTTTTGTGATTTCTTGTTCGATGGCTGATGAACTGCTATTGGCAAGATTAGCTTGATTTGAAACCTCAGTGTTAGTCTTTGTGATACCCAGTTCAATATCATGGGATTGTTTAGTAAAATTCCTAAAGGTATTATGGTAGCCAAATTCATCCTCGCCAGAAAAAAGATCAGTCGCTGTTTCTAAGCTTTGTTTCAAAATTCCAAGTCCTTCTTTTTGCTTCTCAAGTCTTTGTAATTGAGTTTCTAAGGCAGTTTTCTGACTTTCTTCCATTGTTTCAGAGTATTTGATGAGTAAGTCCCCTTTTTCAACTACTTGATTTGCCACTAAATGATTAGCAAGGATAGGATTATCACTGGTTGACTGAATGGATGCAATGACACTTGTAGGGGCGATTTCTCCTTGGGAAGTAACAGTAATTTCTTTTGTGGCAACAAGGGAGAAAATCAAGATGAAAGTAAATAATAATGAAAGAGGTATGATTAACACTGTCGCATAGTTATGGTAACGTCTCTGATAAAACTCGACGCTTCTAAAAAGATTAGGATTCATGACATTCTCCTTATTTATTGAACAGATGATGGTAGAAGCCTTGCGCCTGCATTAACTCTTGGTGACTACCCACTTCAATGATTTTCCCCTGGTCAAGAACAATGACACGGTTAGTTCGTTCGGCTATACTGAGACGATGGGCTACAAAGAGAATGGTTTTATCAGTTAGGGACATAAGATTATCTATAACCTTTTTCTCAGTCAAGACATCAAGACCGCTAGTAGCTTCATCCAGTATTAAAACAGGAGCTTTAGTTAAAAGAGCACGAGCGAGGGCTATTCGTTGCTTTTGTCCTCCTGATAGACCAGCTCCATCAGAGAGCTGAGTTTGATAGCCCATAGGCATTCTTTCAATGTCTTGACGGATTTCAGCTAATTCACAAGCTCTTAGAATATCTTCTTGGCTAATCATATGATTACCACCCAAGGTTAAGTTTTCCAAAATAGAGCCATTAAAGATATAGGCTTGTTGGGGTAGGTAATTAATATGACGGCGCAAGACTTTTTTATCAATGTTTTTAATATCCTGATGATTGATGGAAATATGTCCTTTGTAGGGTTCAAAGAAATTGACAATCATTTTGGCTAAAGTTGTTTTACCAGAACCACTAACTCCAACTAGGCTAACCTTATCTCCTTGTTTAATCGTGAGATTAATATCTGTTAAGGTATCTCGTCCAAAACCATACTTATAAGAAAGGTCATCAAATTCAATATCGCCCATCAAAAAATGTGAATGAACAGGGTTTTCTTGAACTTGAAATTCAGATTCGACTAGATAGACTTCGTTCAAACGGTTATTAGCAACCTTCGCAGATTGGAGTTTGGTTTGGAGGTTGATAATATTTTCCATAGGAGTTGTAAAGTAAGAAAGAAGTGTGTTAAAGGTAATCAACTGACCGATAGAAATCTTACTAGATATGACTAATTGAGAGCCAAACCATAGGATAAGGATATTCAGAACTAATTTTGTTCCCTGCTTTAAACTCGTTTGTAAAATAGAATACTTACTGAGCTTAAAGGATTTTTCCAAATAATCTACAAATTCGCTGTCTATATTTTGATAGCGATTTTCTTCACTCGTGAGCGACTTTATAGTTTCAATCCCGTTGATATCTTCGATAATGGCAGAGCTAACCATAGAATTACTTTGCATGACATCATGGTTCATTTTTTCGAAAGGCTTTATAAAAGAGAAGATGATGAACATGTATATAGGAATGGAAATAAGAGAAAGAAGGAAGAGATTAGGGTTTTGTGCCAGTAAGACGCCTCCTACAAGAATCAGAATAGAAACATCCAGAAAAAGAGAAAGAATGGTAGAAGCCAAGGCATCTATAATAGAGTTAGCATCTGTGAACCGTGAAATGATTTCTCCTGTACGACGTGTCGCAAAGAAAGACATAGGAAGTTCAAAAATATGGCGAATATAGGATAAAATCACATCAATGCTTAATCTCTGACTCAGAACAGTTAGGAGATAATCTCTGGAGAAGCCCATGACTTGTTGGAGGATATAGGTGATAACCAGACCAACTGAGATGATTCCTAAAGTTGATTTCATCTGATTTGGGATGTATTCATCCAAGATTCCTTGAAGATAATAAGAACCACCGATATTGATAATCGTGACCAATAAGCTTGAGAGAACAATGTAAGCAATGAGAGATTTTTGTTTGAAAATCAAAGGAAGGAAGCTTAGTAGACCATTCTTTTTATCTTTATGGGGTTGATAGCTGGGTTTGGGAGCTAGAAAAATAGCTACTCCAGTCCATTCAGAGAAAAAGCGTTCTTTTGACATTTTAGTGATTTTTACAGAAGGGTCAGGATCACCAATAATCAGATAGTCTTTCTTTGTTTGATAGACAACATAGTAATGTTGGAGTTTTCCTTCTTTGTTAACGTGAACGATAAATGGATAGGGGACATCACTCATGTTAAAGAGCGTTTTATCTGCTTGAACAGGTCTTGTTTCAAAGCCCATTTCATCAGCGGCTTTTACAATGCCAAGAGCAGTCGTTCCTTCTTTATTGGTCTCTGCAAGTTCTCTCAAGTGAGCTAGAGAAAAATCTGAACCATAGAATTTAGCAATCGAGGCTAAGGCAGCAACACCACAGTCTCTAGCATCTATTTGAGGAACAAATGTACGTTTATAAGAAGTCATTGGCAATCCCTTTCATATAGTAGATAGATATATTATGCCAAACTTTACTAAAAAACTTCCTGCTAAATCGTAAACGGTATTTATATTGTCATGAACAGTAATTTTTATTAAGTAAGATGAACCATTGATTTTTATAGTTGACGATAGTATATATTAGTTTTGGTCTTTGATAAAATTTATGAAAAACATTTCGTGATGAAAAAAAGACATTTTATGATTTTAAAGAAATGATATCAGTTGATTATGATATATTGATGTTGTCAAGGTTGCAACAAAACAAAAATTAAAAATAAAAAGGAGGTATTCATCATGAATACAAAAACAATGTCACAATTTTCTGTTATGGATAATGAAATGCTTGCTTGTGTTGAAGGTGGAGATAAAGTAGGGGCTGGAGAAGTTGTTCAAGCATTAGGAATTTGTACAATAGGAGGTGCAGCTCTGGGGAGTGTTATCCCAGTTGTGGGAACTCTTGCCGGCGGGGTTTTAGGAGCACAGTTTTGTACAGCGGCTTGGGGAGCTTTTAGAGCAAGTTAAACTTTTAGCGATATAGTAGATTGGAAATAGTAGTAAAAGGAGGTGATTTATATGAAATACAGATTATTTTTTGTTATTTTATTGAGTAGTATGTTGGATATTCTTTTAGGTACATTTTTGAAAATCTCGAATGTATCGATTGGGTGGATTGTTCTCTACAGTGGCTTATTTGAAGCAGGAGTTTTCCTTCTTGCTAATAAAGGTTTGGCGGTAAAAATCAAGGAAGCAGACATTCAAAAACGCTTTAAATTTATTTTTGGAAAAACGTTATGGTTTCAAATTCTTTTGCTCATCTTTTTGGCGGTAAAACTTTATCTTGGTTTGGATGAGAGACTGATTTTACTTTATGGAAATATTTTCATTGTCTTTAATGCCTTAGTTTATCTTTTGTCTACTAGCCAAATTAATTTAACAAAGAAAGCGTGAAAAGAATGGAACAATCAGTAAATAATTTTATCATTTTATCCGATGAAAAATTAACAATGATAACAGCTGGTGATAAACAACTTGCAGACAGATTTTTAAGTGGAGTAGGTGGTGCAGTTGAGGGGCTTTCGCTTTGTGCACAGACAATCCCTTTCCCAACTCCGCAGATTTATTTAATTTGTGCAGCTGGTGGGGCGGCAGCTTCAGTTTTATGGCCACATTAGAGGATTTAGTTAGGATATAGAATTATTAATCTGGGTATCTCTTTGCGCTTATACTCTCTATACTGTATAGGAACGTATCATGTATAAACACTTATTTTTTCCATATTCAAAAATCTTAGACTGGTTGACACCCTATATTCTAGTCTTGGTTTCTGACACCATTGCATTTAATGTTTTTGTGCTAACCTTTGTATCTGTAGTGGTTTTTTCTTTCCTGAATCCCATGCTAGCTTTTATAGCTATATTCTTAGGGGCTGGCTATGTTGTCGGATTTTGGTTATTAAAATGGTTTGTTTTAGAGAGATTGGAGGTAAAGGATGACTTGTAGGAAGGTGTACTTAGTGTTTAAGTGGTTATCTTTATGGTCGTTTTCAATAAAGATTATACCTTGTTTTTGATTTTTAGTATAGTAACGTCAAATGTAGCTCCTTACATTCATTCCTAACTCCTAAAATAAGAATCACTGTTTTCCTCAGGTTGGTCTGGGGAGGGCAGTGGTTTTTTACCTTATTTAGATAATTATCCGAATTAGATGATATAAACAATATTAAAATGATAACAGATGATTAAAATATTAAAATTTCTTATATCTTTATTAATTTTTCTTAAGTAGATTTTTAGAATAAAGTAGCTTATAATAAGAGTACAATGAAAGCGCTTAACATTGTGAAAATTCATCTTGTTCTGATTTAAGAGATCTATAGATACAAATTTTTAAGCAGTCGTATATAGATGTATATCATTTACATAGTTCTATATACTTAAAAATTTATACAATGATCAATTTAAACGAGATAGGTGAAAAAATGATAAAAGTTGTTCTCTATTCTTTTTAGGAACAAGAAATTTTACATGAGGTTATTCAAATGAAAAAAACACCCAATCGATGGTTAATTTTGGCAGCAGCCATTTTAACGAATCTATCTCTAGGTGCTGGTTACGCCTGGTCAGTTTTTCAAAAGGCGCTGCTAGAAACCAATTCTAGTCAAGGATGGGTTCAATCCCAAACTTCTTTGGCCTTTAGTATTTCTTTTGCAATGGTACCTGTTGGTATGATTATTTTCGGTCCTAAGGTTGATTCAGCAGGACCTAAGAAATTTGTATTCCTAGGTGGTATTCTCTTCGGTGCTGGTATGTTTGCTACTGGATTTGCTACTTCTCTTCCAGTCCTTTACCTCACTTACGGGGTTGTCCTAGGACTTGGTATTGGTTCAGCTTATGGAGCATCTACTTCAGTTGCCACTAAGTGGTTCCCAGATAAAAAAGGTTTAGCTGGTGGTTTGACAGCAGCAGGTTTCGGGTTAGGCCCGCTCATTATCGGTCCAGTTGCCAAAGCTTTGATTGCTTCTATGGGTGTTTACTCAACATTCAAAGTATTGGGTATCATTCTTCTAATTGTTATTTGCACTTCTTCATTGGTAATGGAGAAAGCTCCTGCAGCAGCGCCGGCATCTGGAACAGCTCAACCAGAAGGTAAAACTTACAAAGAAATGCTTCGTGATGGAAATTACTGGCTTCTATGGTTGATTTACGTTCTTGGTGCTACTGGTGGAATGATGATTATCGGTACTGCAGCATCAATTTCTGACCAGTATAAACTTGTAGGAGAAGCTACACTCTTTGTTATGCTGGTATCTATCGCTAATACATTTGGTCGTATCTTCTGGGGTACGGTATCTGATAAGATTGGTCGCTATCCTACTGTTATTGCCATGTTTGGAGCGGTTGCTACTGGTTTGTTGCTCACAGCCTTATTCAAAGGTCCTGGAAGCATCTTGGCCATCCTTGGAATTATGATGGTTGCCTTGTCATTTGGAGGCTTCCTAGGTTCATTCCCAGGAATTACTGCTGAAAACTGGGGAGTTACATACGTAGGGACAAACTATGGATGGATGTTTACTGCTTATGGCGTAGCTGCTATTGCTGGTCCTCAGTTAGGAGCACGTCTTGCACAGGCAAACCAAGGAGATTATACAATGGCCTTCTTTATCGTTATCGGCATGGCTATCCTTGGTATTTTACTCCAACTGTTCTATATGGCTAAAGCTAAAAAAGTTTAAAAATGAATCCTTGGAAAATCCAAGGATTTTTTAAAATATGATTGATACTAAGTGTAGTGTACAAGAAATTTTTTTCTAAATTGAAATATAGCAATTTCCAGTCAAATAAATTGCATTCGTTTTCTCAAGCAGGTATACTAGTATGGATAAATAAAAAATTTAGAAAATTTAAGAATAGAAAAGAGAACAAATCTTATGGCAAAAGATATTCGTGTCTTACTTTACTACCTTTATACTCCAATTGAAAATGCAGAGCAATTTGCTGCAGACCACTTGGATTTCTGTAAATCGATCGGCCTTAAAGGCCGTATCCTAGTCGCTGACGAGGGAATTAACGGAACAGTTTCAGGTGATTATGAAACAACTCAAAAATACATGGACTACGTTCACAGCCTCCCAGGTATGGAAGACCTCTGGTTCAAGATTGACGAAGAAAATGAACAAGCCTTCAAGAAGATGTTCGTTCGCTACAAGAAAGAGATTGTCCACCTTGGTTTGGAAGACAACGACTTTGACAATGACATCAACCCACTTGAAACAACAGGTGCTTACTTGTCTCCAAAAGAGTTCAAAGAAGCGCTTCTTGATAAAGATACCGTTGTCCTTGACACACGTAACGATTATGAGTACGACCTAGGACATTTCCGTGGGGCTATCCGCCCAGACATCCGCAACTTCCGTGAGTTGCCACAGTGGGTTCGTGATAACAAGGAAAAATTCATGGACAAGCGTGTCGTGGTTTACTGTACAGGTGGCGTTCGCTGTGAGAAATTCTCAGGCTGGATGGTCCGTGAAGGTTACAAAGATGTCGGCCAATTGCACGGAGGAATCGCAACTTACGGTAAAGACCCAGAAGTTCAAGGTGAGCTTTGGGATGGAAAAATGTATGTCTTTGACGAGCGTATCGCCGTTGATGTCAACCATGTCAACCCAACTATCGTAGGGAAAGACTGGTTTGATGGAACACCATGTGAACGTTATGTCAACTGTGGAAATCCATTCTGTAACCGTCGTATCTTGACATCAGAAGAAAATGAAGACAAGTACCTTCGTGGATGCTCACACGAGTGCCGTGTTCACCCACGTAACCGCTATGTTTCAGAACATGAATTGACACAAGCTGAAGTGATTGAGCGCCTAGCCGCTATCGGTGAAAGCTTGGATCAAGCAGCTACTGTATAAGATCAAACAGTCCTCAGGGGCTGTTTTTCTATGCTTTGTACTCAAAAATCTAAAGTTTGTTTCTGTATCTTTCAGGAAAATAAGGTTTACTGTATGTAAACGATTTCAAAGGAGTCCAGTTATGGCGAAAACATTTTTTATTCCAAATAAACAGAGCATTTTAGGAGAACAGGAGATTTTGACTGCCAAGTCTATCTTGGCCTTGGTAGATGGCTTGGAGTCACATAGCTATGATGCAGTCTATCTCCGTCAGCCTCTTAACCGTCTTGAGTATATCGAGTGTGCGATAGTGGGGCAATCACAATTTCTTTTTAAGGTCAGTTATGCTGATGGTCAAAAGGCTTACCGTGTCGATCTTCCTGACCTACTAACGCAGATAGACTGGGAGATCATCAAGTCATTTTTAGATGCTTTGCTTGCTTATACAGGAACTGAGATTGAGGGACTCGATGATTTTGACTTTGAAGATTATTTTCAAGCAAGTATTCAAGCCTATCTGGCAGACACTGCAGCCCGCTTTACGATTTGCCAAGGAATTTTTAACCCTGTTTTCTTTAGTCATGAGGACTTGGAAAGCTTTTTAGAGGAAGATGGTTTGGCTCAGTTTGAAGCGTGTGTGCGTGCGGTTCAAGAGACAGATGCTTACTTTGCAAGAGTTTCCTTCTATCAGGATGGAGAAGCCCAAGTGCACGGTGTTTACCATCTGGCTCAAGGGGTCAAGACTGTTTTACCGAGAGAACCATTTGTACCTGCTGCCTATATTGAGCAATTGGTGGATAAGGAAGTCCAGTGGGAGATTGACTTGGTTCAAATCACAGGAGACGGCTCTAAACCAGAAGACTATGAAGCCATTGCCCGATTGGACTATGCAAAATTCCTAGAGTCACTACCATCAGCATCTTACCACCAACTAGACGCCAATCAATTAGAAGTACAACCCATCTTAGACAAATATTTTAAAGCATTAGCACAAGAAAAGTAAAGCAGAAGCAGGTCAATCGACTTGCTTTTTTGGCATAGAAAAATCCTGCCATGAAAGACAGGATTGCTACTCAATGAAAATCAAAGAGCAAACTAGGAAGCTAGCCGCAGGCTGCTCANNGACTGACAAAGTCAGGAACATATATCTACGGTAAGGCGAAGCTGACGTGGTTTGAAGAGATTTTCGAAGAGTATGAAGTTTAAAGAAGGGCCAAGATACGAAGATAATCTCCAATCAGTGCGACTTCAGCTACAAAGAAGAGGAGGATAATAACTCCGTTCACAAGGACAGACAAGAATAATTGATAGAAGGAGTCGGCTTCACTTGCTTGACTTGGTCTGGTAATGATATGGAGACTAGCAAGCAGAATGATTCCAATGCTAATCACACATAAAAGGGCTGAAAATCGTAGGCTATCAAAGAAGGCAAAGAAACTAGCAATAGCAGTGAGGAAGATTGGAATTGCCAAGAGTTGACTATATTGTTGGAGAACCTTTTCTAGCGTCCAGTCCTTTTCTTGGTAGATAAATCGTCTCACGACGAAACTACCCAAGAGGAATGAAAAGAAGAAGAGTGTTGTCGCTACTAGGATAGAGATGATCGAAAAGAGATTTAATGAAGCAAATTGTTCAGGGAAGTGATTATGCATAGTTGCTATATGTCCATAGTAAGCATGTTTGATATGGTAGATACTAAAGAAAAAGGAAGATGCAGAAAACAGAATGAGCAAGAGAAAGGCTGTGTAGCTGTGTGTGCTACTTGTTTCAAGCTTGCTTGTAGGAGATTTGAGAGCCTCCACTAGCCAAGACCAAAAATCAAGTACTTGCTCTTTCCATCTATCCGTAGATTTTGGAGCTTGGTCGGGGATATAGGGACTTTCTAAGGATTTACTGAGAAGAAGAGGCTCTTTCAAGATTGTTTTTTGCTGAGGAAGTGCTTCTTGGCTTTCTTCAGCTTTAGTGACTTTTTCTGTTTCCTCAGAAAGATCTTGCTCTTCTTCAGTAGAATTAGATGCCTTCTTTTCTTCTATTTCTGTTCTCGCTTCACCGCCTTCAGGAGTTTCAATTTTCTCTTCTTGCTGGCTTTCCAGTTCGACTTCAGCTTGAGAGACTTCCTCCTCTACTTGAGTATTTTTTTCAATTGGTGTATCGAGATCGGCTATCGTTTCTTCAGCCTTGTCTGCAACCTCTTGAGCTTGCTCTTCAGGCTTGTTCTTGCTTGTTGTTTTTACAAAATCATTACTTTCAAACCATTCTTGTTTCATGGTAGAACCTCCTTTTTAGTTAGATAAATATGCTTCTATAGTAGCAGATGTAAGCGTTTTTGTCAACGTCTGCTTGGTGTGGATATTAGTTCAATATCATCATCAGATCTCGCAATGAGTTGATCCTTGACATCGGTTTTTTCAGTTTTGTAAGGGTTGCTTAATTCCGTACCTCTTGATTCAGGCTCTTCTCTTGTGAATTGGAAGATAGAACCATAGTTGCTTGAGATGTCCCAGTTAATTCGTTGGCTTTCTTTCTGGTCTAGGATGATTCGGAGATAATCTTTGGCAGTCAGTTCAACCTTACCATGGACTTGGATATTTTCAGCGTGGAAGTGATGTTCTGTTGACTCTAGCTGACTATCTGTCAGATTTGTATCAAAGATATTAACGATATTGGGCGTTGTGAGTTTACTGTTTTTGATACGACTTCCTTCAATTCGGAGGATATAGCCGTTTGTATTGAGGGTCGTATTTTCAAGGCTAGCATTTATGATGGTGGTTTGTCCGCGATTGGCTGAGATGTTGATCCCTTTTAGAGTTCTCCCTTTCGGTAGTCCGATGATGACATCATTAAAACGATTAGATGAACTACTTACAATATGGAGAATCCCATCAATTCCAGAAGAGATAAATGGACTTTCAGATAGTTTCTTATCAGTGAGACTCAGAGTTCTATCGTTCTGATTTGTGATAAGATCATGGTGAGCAGAAAGTGATGGATGATAAGAAATGTGGATTTGATCATCGAAAGAGTCTGTGATGGTCAGCGCGTGTTGGTGGAGAGTAATTTCTAGGTTTTCGACTTCCTTGCCAAAGGTTAGCTCTTCCGTACGGCTATCATAGACAGGTTCTTTGGACATGGAAAGTAGGCTCTTGATTCCGTCAGATTGGATGCCTACAAAGAGCAGGATAAAGCCGATAACGGTAGTCACCACACCAAAAATGAGAAATCCTTTTGTCAATTTACGCATGCTGGTCACCTCTCTTTCCTTTTTTAAGAACAAATTGCACCAAGCGAACAATGAGTAGACCGAAGAAACGAGCTACATAGGAAATGCCTAGTAAAACTAGTGAAGAAGCACCGATAGCCAGTAAACCAGAACCGAAAATCAAGATAAAGGCTGGTTTGGCTTGGGCTAAGACAGTGAAACTTTCAACTAAAAATAGGAATCCGCCAATGATACCAAGTATGGAAATCGCAAAGAAAGCCAGAATGACAGTCAAAGCGGCCACAAGGATTGCGAACAGGGTCACGAGGATGGCGATTCCCAGAGGAATGCCGATAGGTGCTGCAAGGAGAGCTAACAAGGCGATATGTAAAATTTGTCGGTTATTTTTTTGAGCGGGTGCCTCATTGATTTTTTTATCGAGAAGATTGGATAGAACTTCGTGGGCTGCTTCTTTGGGAGTTCCCAAACTGGCAATGAGTTCTTCTTCTCCTTCGACTCCAGCATCGTCAAAGAGTTCCCTGAAATAGTCCATGGCTTCAATTTGGTCAGCCTGAGGCAGTTTTTTGAGATAAAGTTCTAGCTGAGTCAGGTATTCAGTTCTTGTCATGGCGGATACTCCCTTCTATGATGCCATTGATGGTGTCTGTATAGAGTGTCCATTCATCTTTTAGGGTCAAGAGCTGCTCTATACCACCATTTGTCAAGGAGTAGTATTTGCGCATGCGACCTTGGAACTCTCTAGAATAGGTTGTCAGAAAGCTATTGCCTTCCAATTTTTTGAGAATGGGATAGAGTGTGGATTCTTTGATATTAGCGATCAGCTTAATGGTCTGGCTAATCTCATAACCATAAGAATCCCCTTTTTCCAGTACGGCCAAGATGAGAAATTCAATCAAGGCAGAGGATGTTGGAAAGTACATGGGAAACCTCCTTTTCTGATGTGTAGGATTTTTATATATAATTTTTCTATACATACATTGTACATCTAAAAGAAAGCCCTGTCAAGAGAAATGTGTAAAATTTTTATATATAAAAAAACTTCTAGGAAAAACTAGAAGTTTAGAGGATTTTATCAGCTCTGTCTACTATAAAGAGTGAGATAGTCATCAGGATATCGACGAGTAAGAGGGCAGCTACAGCTGGTACCCAAGAGTGGAAAAAGTCAAAACTGTAACCAAAGAGGGTTGGCCCAAAGGCTGCTAGGATATAGCCTCCTGTTTGAGATAGACCTGACAATTGGGCTGTCTTTTCAGGAGCGCTTGTCTTGAGTGAAAAATTGACCATGAGATAAGGGAAGAGGGCGCTGGTTGCGGTTCCGATGAGGAGATGGATGGCAAGCCAGTAAAAGAAATTACCGACTGGGAAAAAGAGCATGGAAATGCCGATAACACCAGCTAGTGAAACCAGAGTGAGCATGAGCTGACGGTTGCGAGTAGATAAGCTGGTTGTCAGGCTTGGGATGGTCATTGAAAAAGGAATGCTAATCAGAGAGAAGATAGAGGTCAGCAAGCCAGCTTCGTGACTGGATAGGCCTGCATGGATAGCCATGGTAGGTAGCCAGGTCATAGCGGTGTAAAAGAGCAAGGATTGAAAACCGGCAAAGACAATCACTGCCCAGACCTGTTTATTATGCATGACCTTTGCTTTGCTTTTTTGTTTTGTTTGTGGAGCCAGTCTGTGATTATAGCAGTGATTAGGCAGCCAGACCAAAAAAGTTGCTAGGCAGAGCAGGGTGAGGAGGATGATAAGTCCTTTCCAAGAACTAGCTTGTGTAATAGGCACGGCTAGATAGGAAGCCAGAGCCGTTGCAATCCCCATAGAGGTTACATATAAGGTGGTCAGAAAACCAATCTTCTTTGGTTGATTGGCTTGGATAAGACTAGGAAGCAGCACATTGATGACTGCGATACTTGCCCCAACCATCAAGGTTCCTAGATAGAGCAGGTGCAGATTGATTAGTCGAATGAGAGAACCGATGGTCAAGAAGAAGAGGCTGTAGGTGAAGAGATGCTCCAAGCCGATTTTCTGAGCCAGTCGGGTAGAAAATGGTGAAAAGAGGGTAAACATAAGGAGAGGAAGGCTGGTCAAGACACCAAGCGAACTAACTTCTACTCCCAGCCCTTGCGAAATATCTCCCAATATAATGGGTAAAACAGTAAAAGGAGTCCGCAAGGAAACACCAATTAGTATAATACCTGGAACAAAAAAGAGTGATTGCTTTTTCATAAAATACCTCTTCTAGCTGATTTTAATAACAGCTTATTTTAAGGCTTTTTCCCTATAATGTCAAGTAAGGTTTCTGGCTTTCAAGATAAAAATGGGAAAGTCTTGAAAATTATGATAAAATAGTGGAAGGAAATCTATACATTGGAGAAAAACTGTGTCTGAAAAGCAAAAAATCAGCGTATTGATGTCGGTCTATATCAAGGAAAATCCGACATTTTTAAAGGATGCTATTGAGAGTGTTCAAAATCAGACCCTGAAACCGAGCGAATTGGTTCTGGTTGAGGATGGGCCTTTGACACCTGAGCTCTATCAGGTATTAGACCAGCTTGAAGCTGAGTCTGATATTCCAGTGAAACGCTATCCTCTTGAGCAGAATCAAGGTTTGGGTCTGGCTCTTCGACAGGGTGTTTTGCGGTGTCAGTATGATATTATTGCCCGTATGGATACGGATGATATAGCTGTTCCAGACCGTTTTGAGAAACAGGTTCAGTTAATGGAGAAGGACAATCTTGACCTATTAGGTGGCCATATTGCAGAATTTATTGATAATCCTGATGAGATTGTTTCTTACCGTCGTGTTCCAACCCAACATGCAGATATTGTAGCTTATCAAAGGATGAGAAGTGCCTTTAACCACATGACTGTTATGTTCAAGAAGGACATGGTTCTCAAGGCAGGCAACTATGAGGATGGCCTTTATATGGAGGATGACCTCCTCTGGCTCAATATGATTGCTGCAGGAGCCAAGACTGGAAATCTGGATCAAATCTTGTGTCAGGTTCGTGTCGGAGCAGGGATGTTTGAGCGTCGTGGGGGACTGCGTTACCTCAAGCTCTATCGTCAGGCTCGTCAACGGATGCTGAAGCGAGGACAAATTTCTTACATGGAGTATGCCAAGAGTGTTGCGATTCAGATGGTTGTTGCTCTTTGTCCAGGATTTGTCCGACAGTTTATTTTTATGAAACTGTTACGAAAAAGCAAGTAAAAGATTGTAGCAAATCGTAAACTGGATAAAAAGTGTTATAATAACAATATAAATATCCAGCTCTTTTAAGGAGGAGTAAATTTCTATGAATAAAAAACTCACAGATTATGTGATTGATCTGGTGGAAATTTTAAATAAACAACAAAAACAGGTTTTCTGGGGAATATTTGATATTTTCAGTATGGTGGTTTCCATCATTGTATCTTATATCTTATTCTACGGCTTGATTAATCCAGCACCTGTTGACTACATTATCTATACGAGTTTGGCCTTCCTGTTCTATCAATTGATGATTGGATTTTGGGGCTTGAATGCTAGTATTAGTCGTTACAGCAAGATCACAGATTTTATGAAAATCTTTTTTGGTGTGACTGCGAGCAGCGTCTTGTCATATAGTATCTGCTATGCCTTCTTGCCACTCTTTTCAATCCGTTTCATCATTCTCTTTATCTTGTTGAGTACCTTCTTGATTTTATTGCCACGGATTACTTGGCAGTTAATCTACTCTAGACGCAAAAAAGGAAGTGGCGATGGAGAACACCGTCGAACCTTCTTGATTGGTGCTGGTGATGGTGGGGCCCTCTTTATGGATAGTTACCAACATCCAACCAGTGATTTGGAACTTGTTGGTATTTTGGACAAGGATGCTAAGAAAAAGGGCCAAAAACTTGGTGGAATTCCTGTTTTGGGTTCATATGATGATCTGCCTGAATTAGCCAAACGTCATCAAATAGAGCGTGTTATCGTTGCGATTCCGTCGCTTGACCCGTCAGAATATGAACGTATCTTGCAGATGTGTAACAAACTGGGTGTCAAATGTTACAAGATGCCTAAGGTTGAAACTGTTGTTCAAGGCCTTCACCAAGCAGCTACTGGGTTCCAAAAAATTGATATTACGGACCTTTTGGGACGTCAAGAAATTCGTCTTGATGAATCGCGTCTGGGCGCAGAACTTACAGGTAAGACGATCTTGGTTACAGGTGCTGGTGGCTCAATCGGTTCTGAAATCTGTCGCCAAGTTAGTCGCTTCAATCCTGAACGCATCGTCTTGCTCGGGCATGGGGAAAACTCAATTTACCTTGTGTATCATGAATTGATTCGCAAGTTCCAAGGGATTGATTATGTGCCAGTTATCGCAGATATTCAAGACTACGACCGTCTCTTGCAAGTCTTTAAGCAGTACAAGCCAGCTATTGTTTATCATGCAGCTGCCCACAAGCACGTTCCTATGATGGAGCGCAATCCAAAAGAAGCCTTCAAAAACAATATCCGTGGAACCTACAATGTTGCTAAGGCTGTTGATGAAGCCAAAGTACCTAAGATGGTTATGATTTCGACAGATAAGGCGGTTAATCCACCAAATGTTATGGGAGCAACCAAGCGCGTAGCTGAGTTGATTGTCACTGGCTTTAACCAACGTAGTCAATCAACCTACTGTGCGGTTCGTTTTGGGAATGTACTTGGTAGCCGTGGTAGTGTCATTCCAGTCTTTGAACGCCAGATTGCTGAAGGTGGGCCTGTAACGGTGACAGACTTCCGCATGACCCGTTACTTCATGACCATTCCAGAAGCTAGCCGTCTGGTTATCCATGCTGGTGCTTATGCCAAGGATGGGGAAGTCTTTATCCTTGATATGGGTAAACCAGTCAAGATTTATGACCTGGCCAAGAAAATGGTCCTTCTAAGTGGACACACCGAAAGTGAAATTCCAATCGTTGAAGTTGGAATCCGTCCAGGTGAAAAACTCTACGAAGAACTCTTGGTATCAACAGAACTCGTTGATAACCAAGTTATGGATAAGATTTTCGTTGGTAAGGTCAATGTCATGCCCCTAGAAGTCATCAGTCAAAAGATTGAAGAGTTTCGTACTCTTAGTGGAGATGAGTTGAAGCAAGCTATTATCGCCTTTGCCAATCAAACTACCCACGTTGAATAAAAAAGAAAAACGCATATTATCAGGTCAGTACAGAAGAACCTTGGTAATATGCGTTTTGTTATGTATAGATTTACTTCATTTTATTCTGAAATGGGGTTGTTGCCCAGTCTATGTTATTGAAAATACCCTAAAACTTCTAATGGTTTGTGGGCGATATAATCAGGTTGATAGTCTAGCAAGTCTGCTTGCTCCCCAAATCCCCAAGTGACGGCCAATTTCTGAATGCCTGTTTCTTGAGCTCCCAGCATATCAAACTTGGTATCTCCGATGATGATGGCTTGTTCCGGTGCTAGTTGATGTATCTGTAAGGCCTGGCGAATGACATCTGCCTTATGAGGTGTTTCAGGGCTGGAACCATAAATGCCATCAAAGAAATGATAGATTCCCAAGTTTTTAGTCATGTCTTGAGCGGTTGGAGTATTCTTTGTAGTGGTGATATAAAGAGGATATTTGCTCGATAGCTTCTCAAGCAAGTCTACAATCTGAGGAAATAGTTGAGCTTCATAGATACCTTTTTCCTTGTAGTAAGAACGGTATATCTGCACGGCTTCAGAAATTTGTTCTTTAGGCAGGCAGGTCGCAAAACTACTTTCGAGAGGTGGTCCCATAAAACCACGAATCGTTTTGGCATCAGGGCTAGGTATCCCCAGCTCCTTAAAGGTATGGGTAAAGGCATTGTGAATCCCGATAGAACTGTCAACGAGGGTTCCATCCAGATCGAAAAAGATAGCTGAGATAGAGGTCATGATTTCTCCTATTTGATAAGCTTATTCTCCGAAAATTTCTTTTTGGAGGTGACGACCAGTAGGGGTGGCAGCAAGTCCACCTTCAGCTGTTTCGCGAAAGGCAGTTGGCATGCTTGAACCCACTTGGTACATGGCATCGATCACTTCATCAACAGGGATTTTAGATTCGATACCTGCCAAGGCCATGTCTGCTGCGATAAATGCAAAGCTAGCTCCCATGGCATTGCGTTTGACACAGGGAACTTCGACCAAACCGGCCACAGGGTCACAGATGAGGCCCAGCATGTTTTTAATGACAAAGGCAATAGCTTGACTGGCTTGATAGGGTGTCCCGCCTGCAGCCAGAGTCAAGGCGGCAGCGCTCATAGCAGAGGCAGAGCCGACTTCGGCCTGACAGCCACCCTCAGCACCTGAGATAGAGGCATTGTTTGCGATGACTAGTCCAAAGGCACCGGCAGCAAAGAGGAAATCCAGCTGTTGCTCGTGGCTGAGGTCTAATTTTTCAATAGCAGCAGTGAGAACGGAAGGCAGACAGCCAGCACTTCCAGCGGTCGGAGTGGCACAGACCAAGCCCATTTTAGCATTGTGTTCATTGACTGCGATAGCATTTCGGGCAGCAGAGAGAATTGTGTAATCTGACAGAGTTTTTCCGTTTTTGATGTAGTGATCCAGTTTGGCAGCATCTCCACCTGTCAGGCCACTACGAGATTTATTTTCATTGAGGCCAAGTTGGACAGAGGCTTTCATGACTTCCAGATTGCGTTCCATGAGAAGGAAGACTTCTTCACGTTCGCGACCGGTCAATTCAAACTCTGTTGTAATCATGAGTTCTGCGACATTTCCTTGAAAGTCCAGATCAGCTTGCTCGACCAATTCTTTGATAGAATAAAACATGCTTCCTCCTATTTAAAGAAATTGACATTGTGGAGATGAGGGATTTTTCGAATTTCTTCGATAGCCTCATCACAGTTGCGACTGTCAACTTCGATAATCATAATAGCTTTTTCACCAGCTTTTTCACGAGTGACATTCATCTGGGCGATATTGATACCATAGCGTGAAAGGGCTTCTGTTACGAGGGCAATCATACCTGGAATATCTTGATGAACAATGATGATAGTCGGTGTATTCATATTGAGAGAGACGGCAAAGCCATTGAGTTCGGTTACCTGAATATTTCCTCCACCGATAGAAATACCAGTCACACTGATGGTCTTGTGGGCATTTTTAACGGTAATTTTAGTGGTGTTTGGATGAGGAGCATTGCTGTCTTTCTGAATGGTCCAGACAATCTTGATGCCACGCTTGTGGGCAATCTCCAGACTATTTGGGATTTCAGGATCATCTGTATCCATGCCTAAAATACCTGCAACAAGGGCTAGGTCTGTTCCGTGACCACGATAGGTCTTGGCAAATGAGTTAAAAAGTTGGAATTCGACTTCTGTCGGAGTATCATCAAAAATGGAAGAGACAATCTTCCCAATACGAACAGCACCAGCTGTATGGCTACTAGATGGGCCAATCATAACTGGTCCGATGATATCAAAGACAGATTGAAAACGAAGTGATTTCATCAGTTTCCCCTTAT
Source organism: Streptococcus sp. 3109 (assembly GCF_013276905.1). Taxonomy (NCBI): domain Bacteria; kingdom Bacillati; phylum Bacillota; class Bacilli; order Lactobacillales; family Streptococcaceae; genus Streptococcus; species Streptococcus sp. 3109. The sequence goes on from NZ_VMLY01000011.1 coordinate 46,915, forward strand.
AAAAATTCTTATCTCTATTATATCAAAGAATGAGGGTCTTGGCTTTAATTGCGGATGAAAACCTTTCTAATACCTCAAATAGCATAAAAATAGTATCTTTTATGACAAAAAACACCTTATTTAGGGAAATAAAAAATAATTTTGTAATATTTCTACATAAAAGTGTCAAGAAACAGTAATATTTAAAGGGTATGATAGAAGTATAGAAAGAAGGAGAATTTTCAAATATGAAATCAACAACTAAAAAGATTAAAACAACTCTTGCAGGAGTAGCTGCCTTGTTTGCAGTATTTGCTCCATCATTTGTATCTGCTCAAGAATCATCAACTTACACTGTTAAAGAAGGTGATACACTTTCAGAAATCGCTGAAACTCACAACACAACTGTTGAGAAATTGGCAGAAAACAACCACATTGACAACATTCATTTGATTTATGTTGGTCAAGAGTTGGTTATCGATGGCCCTGTAGCGCCAGCAGCACCAGCTTCAACGACTTATGAAGCTCCAGCTGCTCAAGATGAGGCTGTTTCAGCTCCAGTGGCAGAAACTACAGAGGTAGAGGAAGAAACTCCAGTAGTAAGTGAAACAGTAGCAGAAGAAACAGTTGCTTCAACTGTAAGCGGATCTGAAGCAGAAGCTAAAGAATGGATCGCTCAAAAAGAATCAGGCGGTAGCTACACAGCTACAAACGGACGTTACATCGGACGTTACCAATTGACAGATTCATACTTGAATGGTGACTACTCAGCTGAAAACCAAGAACGTGTAGCAGATGCCTACGTTGCAGGACGTTACGGTTCATGGACAGCCGCTAAAAACTTCTGGCTTAACAATGGCTGGTATTAAGAAAATATAGAAAAGGAAGTCTCAATGGCTTTCTTTTTAGTTTACAAAGATGTTAACTTCACGCTCTAGCTCTGTTAGTAAGTGTTCATCTTCTACTAGTTTAGCTAAGGAGAGTCCATTCTCTATTAACTGAGCATCATTAGCACAAATGCCGATACGAATATAGGCAAACGCAAGTGTATCATACTGTTTGCTTGCTTTTGCCTCCTCTAAGAGAGTGTAGCAAAGCTGTTTGCAAAGCAACTTATCACCATTGTAAAGATAAAGAGTTGAGAGATTCAGAAGTAACATCATACGAAGCTGAAAGATAGAACTATAGTGTTTATAAACCTCTAGTCGTTCGAGAATTTTTTCGGTAATCTGATGAATATACTCTATAGGAAAAGCAAAGAGAATGGTATTAAGGACTTTGAGGTCGCTCTCATACCAAGTATCTTGTTTCTCAATCTTATCCCATAATCTATTTACAATGTTGTCAACCTTACTTGACAATTTTTCTATCCCATTTTCACGGATGTAGATAACGATTTCGAGCATATCTTGTAACTGCTGGATGGGGAAATCATGATGTGTTTTTAGATAATGTTGACATTTTTTGAGTAATTTACTTAAGTCGCTCGTACCACTAATAGAAGCCATTTTTAGAAAAGTCTGCATGATAGTTGATCGTTCACTTGGGTGGTAGAGATGGCAAATATAGTCAAACTCTTCAAAACTCATATTGATTTGCCGGAGAAGAAACTCCATATTTTCATATTTGGGAGTTGCCTTGCCACTTTCAATTTTTGATAAGCTGGTTCTTGATAGAACCTCCCCACAGACCTCTTCTTGGGTCAATCCTTTTGACTCACGTATTTCTTTATAGACTTTTCCGAAATCATAACGCATGGGCTTTCTCCTTTTCGTGAAAAAAGTTAACAAATAATAAAATCCAATTAAAAATATTGTATCATAGTAACAGGAATAGTAAAAAAGAAAACTAAAATAATGTGTGAAAAAAGTTTTTCGCTTTTTAGTTCTTCTTGCTTTCTTATTTAGCATTGCTACGGTTTTCCCATGGAGATGGCCGATGTGATGAGTTTGTTTTTAATAAAGAAGGAAAGTGAGTCCAATGGGGAATCCTAAATAATATATAATAGGGCGGCTAAAATTATATTTTGAAATTGGTCTTATAGAGATTGAATAGAATAACCGATAGACTGGAGGTAGAAAGATATTTAAAACAATAAAATATACAGTAACGGTTTGTACTGTTTTAGCCTACATTATTTGGTTTTGGATGAGGATAAAATTAACTGATTTAATTGGACTTGTTATTGTAACACTGATGATTGAAAATTTTATTTTTTATTTTTTCAATGATAAAAAGAAAAAATAAGAATTTTTCTTGTTTACTAAAGTTAATAATCTAAATTTACCTCATCTCAATTAGCTAAATTTAATGTAGCTGTTGTTGTAGCAGGAGTAGCATTAAATGCTATCTCTTGTTAGGGGACTTAGTTCGCATATAGTAGGAAAAGTATTTTATAGTAGATTGAATTAGGAAGAGACAACGTAATTAAGATATTTGAGTCTGGGACAAAAGTCTAACCTTAAATATAAAAAGCGAACAAAAACAAGTTATATGGCACTCATAATTCTATTTTGTTCGTTTTTTTGTCTAATCTATCGATTTTAAAAACTTATAATAAAGAATTCGTAAAATCAAAATCTTTTTGTCCCAGACTCGTCTTGTTCTAACCTCAATATACTATAATATAAGTCGTCTCTACCCTATGTTGATTAGATTAAGTCGTGAATCAGGAGGTTAAGTAATGAACTACAATTTAAAATATCTTTTATCAGGAATATTTGTCCTAGTCTTTATAGGTTTCCTAGTCTGGATGCGTTATTTTAATCAGAAGAAGGAAGAAGCGCATTCGGATGTGTCTTTTGAAGCGAGGTTAGATAGTGAGGTCAAGGCCTTATATAAACAACTAGGATTGGGTGAGGAGCCTCATTATTTCTTAGCCTATCGCTACCTACATCCCTGGTTTAATTTGGCGATTTTACCACCAACAGTTGAAATTTTCTTAACTAAAATAGCGCTGGTGATGGTGACTCCAGATGAACTACTGATAAGAAATCTTGGGAATGGGATGACTTTCACAAGTGAGCACCATCGTGATTTGCGACAAGGACTTATCCGCATTCCAAAATCAGAGATGAAAGAATTTGAGATTCGCAACTGGAAAAGAGTTTTTATATTTGGCGATTTTTTGACAATTAAAACAAGCCAACATAGCTATTATTTGCAGGTTAGAGATGATGGACTTCAAAAAGGAAGTCTTTCTACCAAACATTTCTCCGACTTGAAACGACAAGATTTTCTAGGATTATTGACAGATAAAAGAACATTCTGATTGACAATTGCCCTAGTTGTTTATTGTAAACTTTACAAATGAGCTGTAAACACTAGAATCCATTCAGAAAGGCAATTCCTATGAAAAATAAAATTTTAATCATTGTCTATCTTTTAGCCTCGCTAATCATCAGTTTTATAATCTTTTCACTTTTGCATATTGATTTTAAATGGTGGACAACTCTGGCTATAAGTGCAGGATTTATTTACACCTACTTAAAATTTAGTAAAAAATAAAAAGTACCTGCACCTATCTCGCTTTCGTCTCTTCACAGGAGGTATCTCTATGAAAAAAATCAGTCATCTCTGTATGCTCCTGCTCTTGCTGTGTACTACGTTTTTTGTCCTGAATGTAAATGTTACACGAGAAATAGTGCGGATTCAGGAGATGGGCAAGACAACTTATTCATTTGACTTGTACTTGAAAGATGTCACTAAACCGACAGAAACGATTCTCCAGTTTTTTGAAGAGGTTGCAAGTCAAGACAAGGTCTCTATTATCAAAGTAGATAATGGCGATGAGGCCGTCAAGGCTGGTGTTTTTAATAAGGAAACCTTCCCCTATCAGGAGTTCGGTCTGACTTCTCTTGATTTTTCAAAGAATGAGAAGGGAGTCTACAGCAACCAGGACCTTCCCAATAATCTAGGAACCATTCCCACCTTTTTAAAGGTGAAACTCATTCGACTCCAGACCTTCCAATCCTATATTGAGGATAAATCCCATACTGTAAATGGACGTTACATGATTACCTCCAGCAAAGAGATAGATCGTGATACCATTCTACAAAAGTGGAGTGATTTTTTCCAGATAGATAAGACGATTTTGTTAGAACCCACTTACCGAAGTCAGGTTGGAGTGCTAAATCAAGAGTTGTTACTATCTATCATTATCTTTATCTTGGCAATCTTGCTTGTGATTTTAATGACAGTTTATCAGCCGATGATGGAGATGAAACGAGTGGGGGTTCAAAAGTTACTTGGTTTCCAAAGTAGAGCGATTTTAGCTGGTTTTGTAAAGACTAATTTTTATCTTCTCTTGGGTGGAAGTCTTATCATTGACTTGGGACTATTTTTAGTGCTGGACTACAGACCAAAACTTCTGTTCCCAAGTTTACTCTTATCCCAATTTCTGCTTTTACAGTTGTATTTGTTCATCAGTTGGCTGACCTACCTGATGATTCAGAAAATGACAGTCAGCTCCATGTTGAAGGGTTTTTCATCTGTCAAACTTGGTCTCATCTTCAATTATGTGATGAAAATAGGGACAACTATTTTACTGACGGCCTTACTGATTGGGGTGGGCAGAAGTTTAGAACAAGAAAACAAAGAATTGGCTTATCAGCAACAGTGGGTAAGTCAAGGTAATTACCTGACCTTAGAAACCTTCAAACTCAATGATAATCTGTGGCAAGAAGAGCTAGCAGGGTCAGGGAAATCTACAGATTATTTCTATCGATTTTATCAGGATTTGGTAGAAAAAACGCAGGCGGGCTATGTGCAGAGTAGCAGTCTTCCTGTAAAAAATTTTGTCCAATCAGAACAGATTCAGCAATATCAGTTAACAGATACGGTGGATGTTTACTATGCCAATCGCAATTTTCTAAAGAGCAAGGGATTCAAGCTACCAGATACCGGTATTAAAAAAGTTATTTTGATGCCAGCAAGTACGAAAGGTGAAGAAGATAAAAATCAGCTCTTGGGGAAGTTAATTGCCTTTCATTCGATGAAGTATGAAGAGCAGCAAAAACGAACGATAGAGGAGATGGATGTCGAGATTGCCTATTATGAAGGAGATTGGTCATTTTTCCCATATAGTGATAAGCGAAAGGAAAATCTCTCCAATCCAATTATTAGCTTGGTCAATGATTCTGATATGATGTGGGATGAGAAAGCCTCCCTGTCAACAACTGGCTTAAATAATCCGATTAAAATTGAAAATACGGTTCAACATCAAAAAGAGATTACAGAGTTAGTTGAGAAATTGTCAGATGGAAATTATTTAAAATTTTCATCTATTCAAGCCATTCAAGAGGGGATAGTTGATACCTATCGGGATTCTGTTCGTAATTTTAACGTTCTTTTTGCCTTATTTGCTCTTCTCAGTATGATTGTCTCCTACTTTTTACTCGTTACTACTTTCTTGTTGAAGCGCAGGGATATTATCACCAAGAAGTTTATGGGGTGGAAACTGGTCGATCGCTACCGTCCTCTCCTCGTTCTGCTCTTGCTGGGCTATAGTCTGCCTCTTCTAGTCTTGATTTTCTTTGCCCATGCGTTCTTGCCATTTCTGCTGTTTGCAGGCTTTACATGTCTGGATATACTATTTGTGCTAGGCTTGGCTTCTAGGATGGAGAAAAGAAGTCTAGTAGAGTTATTGAAAGGGGGCATCTTATGATTGAGTTGAAAAATATTACCAAAACCATTGGGGGAAAAGTGATTTTGGATCACTTATCTCTCAGGATTGATCAGGGAGATTTGGTTGCCATCGTTGGAAAAAGTGGTAGTGGTAAGTCAACCTTGTTAAATTTATTAGGTTTGATAGATGGTGATTATAGCGGACGGTATGAGATTTTTGGTCAGACAAATCTAGCGGTCAATTCTGCCAAGTCACAAACAATAATCCGTGAACATATCTCTTATCTATTTCAAAATTTTGCCCTGATTGATGATGAAACGGTCGAGTACAATCTCATGCTGGCGCTGAAATATGTGAAATTGTCTAAGAAAGACAAACTCAAAAAGGTGGAAGAGATTTTAGAGAGAGTAGGTTTGTCAGCTACTTTGCACCAAAAGGTCTCCGAGTTGTCTGGTGGCGAACAACAACGAATTGCAGTTGCTAGAGCCATCTTAAAACCCAGCCAGCTGATTTTAGCCGATGAACCAACAGGTTCTCTGGATCCTGAAAATAGAGATTTGGTCTTGAAGTTTCTCTTAGAGATGAATCGAGAAGGGAAAACAGTTATTATTGTGACCCACGATGCTTATGTAGCCCAACAATGTCATCGAATCATTGAATTGGGCGAAGGGAAATGAGTTCATTCAGCTCATTTTGACTGGCTGAATACTCATGTTTCCCAGAGAGAAATAGCATAAATACACCTAGAAATGACATTTTTATGTAGTATTTCTAGGTTTTTTTGTTTCAAATTGAAAATTTTTTCAATTTAGGCTTGACAAAGGATGAGTATAGGAGTATTATTTATACAACAAAAAAGAATAAACATAAAGGAGGCTTTGTTATGAATAAGATGAAGAAGGTGTTGATGACGATGTTTGGTTTAGTGATGCTCCCCCTACTATTTGCTTGTAGTAACAATCAATCGGCTGGAATTGAAGCCATCAAGTCCAAAGGAAAATTGGTTGTAGCCCTTAATCCAGATTTTGCTCCATTTGAATACCAAAAAGTGGTTGATGGGAAAAATCAGATTGTGGGTTCAGATATCGAATTAGCCAAGGCTATCGCAACAGAACTAGGTGTCGAATTGGAACTATCTCCCATGAGTTTTGACAATGTACTGGCTAGTGTTCAATCAGGAAAAGCCGATCTTGCCATATCTGGTGTTTCTAAGACAGATGAACGGAGCAAGGTGTTCGATTTTTCAACTCCCTACTATACTGCAAAAAATAAGCTCATTGTCAAAAAATCTGACTTGGCCACTTATCAGTCTGTAAATGACTTGGCGCAGAAAAAGGTTGGAGCGCAGAAAGGTTCGATTCAAGAAACGATGGCGAAAGATTTGCTACAAAATTCATCCCTCGTATCTCTGCCTAAAAATGGGAATTTAATTACAGATTTAAAATCAGGACAAGTGGATGCCGTTATCTTTGAAGAACCAGTTGCCAAGGGATTTGTGGAAAATAATCCTGATTTAGCAATCGCAGACCTCAATTTTGAAAAAGAGCAAGATGATTCCTACGCGGTCGCCATGAAAAAAGATAGCAAGGAATTAAAAGAGGCAGTCGATAAAACCATTCAAAAGTTGAAGGAGTCTGGAGAATTAGACAAACTCATTGAGGATGCCTTTAAAGCGTCCATTGAAAAATAGAAAGAAGGAAAAGAACATGAGTAAAGAAAAAGTAATTTTGGCCTATTCTGGCGGTTTGGACACATCAGTTGCTATTACCTGGCTGAAGAAAGACTATGATGTTGTTGCAGTTTGTATGGATGTGGGTGAAGGGAAAGACTTAGATTTCATCCATGATAAGGCTCTTAAGGTTGGGGCAGTCGAATCTTATGTCATTGATGTCAAGGACGAATTTGCTACAGATTATGTGCTAGTAGCTCTCCAGTCACATGCCTATTATGAACAAAAGTACCCCTTGGTATCTGCCTTGAGCCGCCCTCTTATTTCTAAAAAATTGGTTGAAATAGCGCATCAGACAGGAGCGACTACAATTGCCCATGGTTGTACAGGTAAGGGGAATGACCAAGTACGTTTTGAAGTATCGATTGCAGCCTTGGATCCCAATTTAAAAGTGATTGCGCCAGTTCGTGAATGGAAATGGTCTCGGGAGGAAGAAATTCATTATGCCAAGGAAAATGGGGTGCCTGTTCCTGCTGACCTTGACAATCCCTACTCTGTCGATCAAAATCTTTGGGGACGTGCCAATGAGTGTGGTATTTTGGAAAATCCATGGAATCAGGCTCCAGAAGAAGCCTTTGGCATCACAACTTCTCCAGAGCAAGCTCCAGATACGCCAGAATACATTGATATTGAGTTTAGTGAAGGTGTCCCTGTTTCCCTTAATGGAGAAGGGTTAAAATTGGCAGATTTGATTCAAAAACTCAATGAAATAGCTGGAAAACATGGGGTTGGACGGATTGACCACGTGGAAAATCGTTTGGTTGGGATTAAATCAAGAGAAATCTATGAGTGTCCAGGTGCAGTGACCCTGCTGACAGCTCATAAGGAAATTGAGGACTTGACGCTTGTGAGAGAAGTGGCTCATTTTAAACCAATCATAGAAAATGAATTATCAAATCTCATTTATAATGCTTTGTGGTTTAGTCCGGCTACACAAGCCTTGATTGCTTATATTAAAGAGACTCAAAAAGTTGTCAATGGGACTGCAAAAGTTAAACTGTATAAGGGAAGTGCTCAGGTCGTGGCTCGGAAATCACCAAATTCACTTTACGATGAAAATTTGGCGACGTATACTAGTGCAGATACCTTTGACCAAGATGCAGCTGTTGGCTTTATTAAGTTGTGGGGACTTCCAACTAAGGTTCATTCTGAGGTTCAAAAAAGCGCCAAATAGGGCGATTGACTAGAGAGGTGGATGTGATATGGCTAAGAATACAAAATTATGGGGTGGTCGCTTTGAAGGTACTGTCGAAGACTGGGTAGAGCGCTTTGGTGCGAGTATATCTTTTGACCAGAAATTAGCTAAATTTGATGTGATTGGTTCCTTAGCCCACGTTCAGATGTTGGGTCAGACGGGCATTTTGAGTTTGAAGGAGTCAAAAAAGATTCAAGCAGGGTTGAAAGAGCTCCTAGAAGAGCTAGAGTCAGGCCAACTTGACTTTGATATTGCAAACGAAGATATTCATATGAATATGGAAGTGTTGCTGACAGAAAAAATCGGTCCCCTTGCAGGGAAGTTACATACAGCTCGTTCTCGAAATGACCAAGTTGCGACAGATATGCACTTGTATCTCAAGGAGCAACTAGGCCATGTCCTAGATAAACTGGCTCATCTCAAGGGTGTTTTATTAGACTTGGCGGAAAATCATGTAGAGACGATCATGCCGGGCTATACACATCTGCAACATGCCCAGCCTATTAGTTTTGCCCACCACCTGATGGCTTACTACAATATGTTTCAGAGAGACAGTGAACGTTTTGAATTTAACCAGCAGCATACAGACCTATGCCCTCTAGGTGCGGCAGCTTTGGCAGGAACGACTTTCCCCATTGATCGTCAATTTTCTAGCGATTTGTTAGAGTTTAAGCAACCTTATACAAATTCTTTGGATGCTGTTAGTGACCGCGATTTTATCTTAGAATTTCTATCAAATGCCAGCATACTCATGATGCATATGAGCCGTTTTTGTGAAGAAATGATCAATTGGTGTAGCTTTGAGTACCAATTCATTACCTTGTCAGATACGTTTACAACAGGTTCCTCTATTATGCCCCAAAAGAAAAATCCAGATATGGCTGAGTTGATTCGAGGAAAGACTGGTAGAGTTTATGGGAATCTGTTTGGACTATTGACAGTCATGAAGTCCTTGCCTTTAGCTTATAATAAGGATTTGCAAGAGGATAAGGAAGGAATGTTTGACACGGTCGAAACGATTTTAAATTCTCTGGATGTGTTGGCCGGTATGTTATCTAGTTTGCAGGTAAACAAGGAAAAAATGCAAGAATCGACAGAGAAGGACTTTTCAAATGCGACTGAGTTGGCAGATTATTTGGCAGGGAAAGGCTTGCCATTTAGAGAAGCTCATGAGGTTGTAGGAAGATTAGTGCTAGACTCTATCAAGTCTGCTAAAAATATTCAAGATTGGACTTTGGAGGAATTACAAACCTATCATTCCCTCATTGCCGAGGATATTTATGTCTACTTGCAACCTAAAACTGCTGTTCAAAGACGAAATTCCTTGGGAGGTACAGGATTTGACCAAGTGAAATACCAGATTGCAGTCGCTAAGAAAGCGAATGAAGCTAAAAAGTGCTAGATTGATAGGTTCAGAATAAGAGGTTGGTCGATTGACAGCCTCTTCCTTGTCTTCTCCAACCAAGCGTGTTATAATGAATACTGCTCAAGCGACCTTCAATCGTGAAGCACACACGACCTTCAATCGTGAATAAACGAATAGATGGGAGACTTACCATGAGTGATAACTCTAAAACACGTGTTGTTGTGGGGATGAGTGGTGGTGTTGATTCGTCGGTGACGGCTCTTCTTCTCAAGGAGCAGGGCTACGATGTGATCGGTATCTTCATGAAGAACTGGGATGACACAGATGAAAACGGCGTCTGTACGGCGACCGAAGATTACAAGGATGTGGCTGCGGTGGCAGACCAGATCGGCATTCCTTACTACTCTGTCAATTTTGAAAAAGAGTACTGGGACCGCGTCTTTGAGTATTTCCTAGCGGAATACCGTGCAGGACGCACGCCAAATCCAGATGTGATGTGCAACAAGGAAATCAAGTTCAAGGCCTTTTTGGACTATGCCATGACCTTGGGTGCAGACTATGTAGCGACTGGGCACTATGCCCGAGTGGCGCGTGATGAGGACGGGACAGTTCACATGCTTCGTGGCGTGGACAATGGGAAGGACCAGACCTATTTCCTCAGTCAACTTTCGCAAAAACAACTCCAAAAAACCATGTTCCCCTTGGGACATTTGGAAAAGCCTGAAGTTCGCAGACTAGCTGAAGAAGCAGGACTTGCGACTGCTAAGAAGAAAGACTCGACAGGGATTTGCTTTATCGGAGAAAAGAACTTTAAAAACTTTCTCAGCAACTATCTGCCAGCTCAGCCTGGTCGCATGATGACTGTGGATGGTCGCGATATGGGCGAGCATGCAGGTCTGATGTATTATACAATCGGTCAGCGTGGCGGACTCGGTATTGGAGGCCAACACGGCGGTGACAATGCACCGTGGTTCGTTGTCGGAAAAGACCTAAGCAAGAATATCCTCTATGTCGGACAAGGATTCTACCATGACTCGCTCATGTCAACAAGCCTAGAGGCCAGTCAAGTCCACTTTACTCGTAACATGCCAGAGGAATTTACGCTCGAATGTACAGCTAAATTCCGCTACCGTCAGCCTGACTCTAAGGTGACAGTACATGTTAAAGGAGATAAGGCAGAAGTTATCTTTGCGGAACCGCAACGCGCGATCACACCAGGACAGGCAGTTGTCTTTTACGATGGTGAAGAGTGTCTAGGTGGTGGTTTGATTGACAATGCCTACCGCGATGGACAAGTTTGTCAGTACATTTAGATTGACAAATTTTCTCAATTTGCTACAATAATAAAAGCAATAGAAATGATGGTCAAAGCTCATGGATGTTGCAGGCTTTTTTGTCCTGCACTTCTTTGGAGTTTTGACTGTTTTTGTGTCGTTTTAAGGGAAAGGACAAGAATGACTCAACAAGACTTTCGGACAAAAGTGGACAATACGGTTTTTGGTGTTCGAGCGACAGCCTTGATTCTCCAAAATGGCAAGCTCCTAGTTACCAAAGATAAGGGTAAGTATTACACTATTGGCGGTGCGATTCAAGTCAATGAAAGAACGGAAGAAGCGGTAGTCCGTGAAGTAAGAGAAGAACTGGGAGTCAAAGCTCAAGCTGGACAGCTAGCTTTCGTAGTTGAAAATCGTTTTGAACAGGACGGTGTTTCTTATCACAATATCGAGTTTCATTATCTGGTGGACTTGCTTGAAGATGCTCCATTGACCATGCAGGAAGACGAAAAAACGAAGCCCTGTGAGTGGATTGACTTAGACAAGCTTAAGGGTATCAATCTAGTTCCAGCCTTTCTAAAAACAGCCCTGCCAGATTGGGACGACCAACTAAGACACATTCATCTTGAGGAATAGGAGAGAAACATGACTTATAATTTTACTGAAGAATACGATATTATTGTAATCGGTGCGGGACATGCTGGGGTCGAGGCTTCCTTGGCCGCTAGCCGTATGGGTTGTAGGGTCTTACTTGCGACTATCAACATTGAAATGCTGGCTTTCATGCCTTGTAACCCCTCTATCGGTGGTTCTGCCAAGGGGATTGTCGTGCGTGAAGTTGATGCCCTCGGTGGCGAGATGGCCAAAACCATTGACAAGACTTACATCCAGATGAAGATGCTTAATACAGGGAAGGGGCCAGCTGTCCGTGCCCTTCGTGCGCAGGCTGACAAGGAGCTTTACTCTAAGGAAATGCGCAAGACGGTTGAAAATCAAGAAAATCTGACCCTTCGTCAGACCATGATTGATGAGATTTTGGTTGAAGATGGTAAGGTTGTCGGTGTCCGTACAGCTACTCACCAAGAGTATGCTGCCAAGGCTGTTATTGTGACGACAGGGACTGCTCTCCGTGGGGAAATCATCATCGGAGACCTCAAGTATTCGTCAGGTCCTAACCATAGCCTAGCTTCTATTAACCTAGCTGACAATCTCAAGGAATTGGGACTTGAAATTGGTCGTTTCAAGACAGGAACCCCTCCACGTGTCAAGGCTTCTTCTATCAACTACGATGTGACAGAGATTCAGCCAGGAGACGAAGCGCCTAATCACTTCTCATACACTTCACGTGATGAGGATTATGTCAAAGATCAAGTGCCATGCTGGTTGACCTATACCAATGGTACCAGTCATGAGATTATCCAAAATAACCTCCACCGTGCGCCTATGTTTACAGGTGTGGTCAAGGGAGTGGGGCCTCGTTACTGTCCGTCGATTGAAGACAAGATTGTGCGCTTTGCGGACAAGGAACGTCACCAACTATTCCTTGAGCCAGAAGGGCGCAATACTGAGGAAGTCTATGTTCAAGGACTTTCAACCAGTCTGCCTGAGGATGTCCAGCGTGACTTGGTTCATTCTATCAAAGGTTTGGAAAATGCAGAGATGATGCGGACAGGTTATGCCATTGAGTATGATATGGTCTTGCCTCACCAGTTGCGTGCGACTTTGGAAACCAAGAAAATCTCTGGACTTTTCACTGCTGGTCAGACAAATGGGACGTCAGGTTACGAAGAAGCTGCTGGTCAAGGGATTATCGCAGGTATCAATGCGGCTCTGAAAATCCAAGGCAAGCCTGAGTTGATTTTGAAGCGCAGTGACGGTTATATCGGGGTCATGATTGACGATTTGGTGACCAAGGGAACCATTGAACCCTACCGTCTATTGACCAGTCGTGCTGAATACCGTCTCATTCTCCGCCATGACAATGCCGATATGCGTTTGACTGAGATGGGACGCGAGATTGGCCTTGTGGATGATGAACGCTGGGCTCGCTTTGAAATCAAGAAAAATCAATTTGATAATGAGATGAAACGCTTAGACAGCATCAAACTCAAGCCAGTCAAGGAAACCAATGCCAAGGTTGAGGAGATGGGCTTCAAGCCGTTGACCGATGCAGTGACAGCCAAGGAATTCCTTCGCCGTCCAGAAGTTTCTTACCAAGATGTGGTGGCCTTCATCGGACCAGCTGCAGAGGAATTGGATGACAAGATTATCGAATTGATTGAAACAGAAATCAAGTACGAAGGCTATATTTCAAAAGCCATGGACCAGGTTGCTAAGATGAAACGCATGGAAGAAAAACGCATTCCATCCAATATAGACTGGGATGACATTGATTCTATCGCAACGGAAGCCCGTCAGAAGTTCAAACTCATCAATCCAGAAACCATCGGCCAAGCCAGCCGTATTTCGGGAGTAAACCCAGCAGATATTTCTATTTTGATGGTGTATCTTGAAGGTAAAAATCGTAGTATTTCTAAAACTCTTCAAAAATCAAAATAATACGTCGTCGGCTTCTTACGAATGAGTTCAAAGCTTGGCTTTGATTCATCTACAGCCTCCCATAGTTCCCCGAACTATGGGAGCTAACTCAAGTTATGCTTTCGCCTAGCCTTCTAGTCTGATTTCGATTTTTATTGAGTTTTAATCTCAAAAGAAAGCATAGAGAAAAACAGCTCCGAAAATCGGGGCTGTTTTCTTGCTTTATTCTTCATCTGGTGTGAGAATCATCGGGATGATAATCGGTTCACGTTCGGTATTTTCATAGAGGAAGGGGCGAATAGCGTTGACAATGGCACCATTGACTGATTGCACGCTAGCGTCCTTGTTTTTCAGTGCGATACGAATGGCATTGAAGAGGATACGCTGGCTTTGGCGAATCAAGTCGCCAGACTCTCTCATGTAGACAAAGCCTCGGCTGAGGATGTCTGGACCAGACAGAATCATCTGCGATTTGAAGTCAACAGTTGCGACTGCCAGAACGACACCGTCTTCAGATAGATCGCGACGATCTTTGAGGACAGCAGCGCCGATTTCACCGATACGATTTCCATCGACATAGATATCTTGGGCGTTGAAATGACCTGCTATACGAGCTGAGTCAGCAGTGAGGGCAAGCACATCACCATTGCTCATGATAAAGATATTGTCCTTCTCAACCCCAGTATCTACCGCCAGTCCAGCGTGGACTTTTTGCATGCGGTATTCACCGTGGACAGGCATGAAGTATTTTGGCTTAATCAAGCGGAGCATGAGTTTTTGCTCTTGCTGGCCACCGTGTCCAGATGTATGGATATTGTTCACTTTACCGTGGATAACTTCGACACCAGCTTCTGAAATGATGTTAATCAGCTTGTTGACGCTAGTAGTGTTTCCAGGGATTGGACTTGAAGAGAAGATAACGGTATCACCTGGTTGGAGTTGTACCTGACGGTGAGTTCCGTTGGCGATACGAGAGAGGGCCGCCATAGGCTCACCCTGACTACCTGTACAGAGGATAAGAATCTCGCCTGCAGGGTAATCTTTGATTTCATTTGGCTCGATAAAGGTTCCCTTAGGAGCTTTGATGTAGCCAAGATCGATTCCGTTGACAATGGCCTTTTCCATGGAGCGACCAAAGACCGCAATCTTACGTCCAGTCTTAACAGCAGCTTCTGTTGCTTGCTGGAGACGGAAGATATTTGAGGCAAAGGATGCAAAGATGATACGTCCTTCAATACCTTGGATAATCTTCATGATGGACTGGCCAACGACTTTTTCAGAGTTGGTAAAGGTTGGAATTTCTGCATTTGTCGAGTCAGACAGGAGACAGAGTACACCGTCTTCACCAAGAGCTGCCATACGGTGCAAGTCTGCTGGTTCACCAACTGGTGTTAAGTCAAACTTGAAGTCACCCGTACAGACAATTTTCCCTTGAGGAGTATGAATGACAATCCCCAAAGGTTCTGGAATAGAGTGAGTCGTTCTAAAGAAAGTTGCCTTGAGATTTTTAAAGGTCAACTCAGTATTGTGGTTGATTTCGTAAAGTTTGGCGTTGCGCAAGAGGCCGTGTTCTTCGAGTTTCCCACGGATCAAAGCCAAGGCAAGCGGCCCAGCGTAGATAGGGACATTTGCTTGCTTGAGTAGGAATGGAATCCCACCGATGTGGTCCTCGTGTCCGTGTGTGATTAAGACAGCCTTGACGCGGTCGATATTGTCTACGATGTAAGAGTAGTCAGGAATGACATAGTCGATACCCAGCAAGTCATCTTCTGGGAATTTAATCCCAGCATCGACGATGATAATCTCATCTTGGTATTCAATTCCGTAAGTGTTTTTCCCGATTTCTCCCAGACCACCGATGGCAAAAACGCCGACTTCTTCAGGTTTAAGAGTGTAGGCCATATTAGAACTCCGTAATTTCGAAGGCGCCAGTTTCTTTTTCGTAATCTAGCAATTTGTCAGACAAGAGTTCGATATATTCGATATTGTACTCTGGGCGATTTTCTTCGACAAGTTGGCGAGCAGCGATACGGCCCTCAAGTTCTGAGCTGGCATCGATGTCTAGGTAAAGTGCGCGTGTTGTTTCACGACGTGGGCTACGTTCTTTTGTTTCTTGATAAAAAACTTTGTAAATCATATAGTTCCTTTCTATTTTACAGGTCAGCTTATTCCAAACTTTTAGCATAGATTTGCTTGATTTCATTCCATTTTGTGTCTAGATTGACCTTGATTCGTTACAATTATTTCAATTATACCACAAAATGAAAAATTAGTAAAAGACGGAAACGAGAAAGTCATGGGATAATTCCTTTAGTAAGCGCTTGCAAAAACGAAGAAAATGTGTTATATTGATAACAGAAGTGGAATTTATTGTTTGTCATAATTCCATATAGTTTTTAAGTCAAGGAGGTTGCCCTATGTATAACTTATTTGCTATTGCTATCGGAGCTCGCTTGGTAGCTTTTATTGTTTTTGTTGCTTGCGTTTATGGAGGGAATCTTCTATTTGCCAAACTGGAACGACGACAAAGCAAGTTCTTGTGGAAGATTAGTTTTATGACTCTCTACTCGCTTTTTCTCCTCCTCGTAACCTATGTCGTTTGGTTTGTATTTTACTTTGGATTAAATGCTTAGATGCTCTGCTTATGCTGGGGCATTTTTGTTTGGGGATATAGTGATAGTAGATTTACGACACGAAAATTCCACCCCATCTATCAAGATGAGGTGGTCTTTGCATTTTTCTAAAATGACATGACAATCGAATTTTCATAGCTTATTAGTTTTATGTTAATGATTCTTCTGTTCAAAAATAGAGTTGAAGCATAAAAATAAAACAATACAAACAGATAAATCAATTGGTAAAGGGATAGTAGTCATGTTTAAATCATTGAGAATGCTGAGCAAACTGTAAGAGATAAAGATAATAAAATTTATCTTTCTAAAAATGTGTTTTTTATTTAGCATGACTTACCAAATTTTTTACGAAGGTCTTTTCCAATGGTATAACCTGCCATAAATAAAGCGATACCAACACCTACACCAAAACCACCCTTTATTTCTTGCAATTCCTTATTAGAAATTTCACAATAGTTGTTCAAATCTTTCATCATATTAATCTCCTCCTAAAAAATAACCAGCTGCCAAACCAGAACCTATAAGTGCTGTTCCGCCTGCAATAGCTTTCCAAGATACTGCTACTCCAAAGATAATCAAGGGAGCGAGACCGCCATCAATATCTGATAATTCATTTTCAGATAGGGATAAAAATTGATTGTCAAGAACGTCAAAATTTGTCATTGAACTTTCCTCCTTTTTTCTTGTTCACTTTTATATTCGGAAAAGAAAAGGAAAAGCGAACATTTTTTAAATTATTTTTTAGCTAAGTATAGGCATTTTTGTTTGGGGATAAAGAAAATTCCCATGTGCCAGCTTTTGTAGTATAATAGTAAGCAGACAAAAAGATAGGAATGTGTTATGAAAGTATTAGCTTTTGATACGTCTAGCAAGGCTCTTTCTCTCGCTATTTTAGAGGACAAGCAGGTTCTTGCCGAGACGACGATTAATATTAAGAAAAATCACAGTATTACCCTTATGCCTGCCATCGATTTTTTGATGGCAAGTTTGGACTGGACGCCCAAGGATTTGGACCGAATCGTGGTGGCGGAAGGGCCAGGTAGCTACACAGGCTTGCGAATTGCGGTAGCAACTGCCAAAACTTTGGCTCACACTCTGAACATCGAGTTGGTTGGTATGTCTAGCCTCTTGGCTCTGGTGCCCTACCAACAAGAAGGCTTGTTCGTCCCTTTGATGGATGCGCGTCGCAACAATGTTTACGCAGGATTTTATGAAAATGCTAAACCTGTCATGCCAGAAGCTCACCTGCCCTTTGAGCGAGTGATTGAGCTAATCAAGGGTGCTAGTCAGGTAACCTTTGTCGGAGAAGTTGTCCCCTTTGTGGAGCAGATTCAAGAACACTTGCCAAGGACTAATTATAAAGAAACATTGCCTAATGCAGCTAATCTAGCTCTCTGGGCCTGGGACAAGGAAGCAGACTCCTTGCATGATTTTGTGCCGAACTACCTCAAACGAGTCGAGGCTGAGGAAAACTGGCTCAAGAACCACACCGAGTCTGGCGAGTCTTACATTAAACGCCTATGATTGAAATCAGACGAATCCAACAGCAACCTGATCTGGCTCAAGCTATCTACGCTGTCATGGCAGTTGTTTACCCAGTCAGTCCTTGGACTCTGGAACAAATCCAAGCAGACCTGTCCCAAGATCAGACTTGGTATGCTCTGGCTTATGATGGGGCAGAAGTGATTGGCTTTCTAGCTGTTCAGGAAAATATCTTTGAGGCAGAAGTCTTGCAAATCGCTGTTAAAGGAGCCTATCAGGGTCAGGGAATTGCGTCAGCCTTGTTTGCTCAATTGCCGACAGACAAAGAGATTTTCCTCGAAGTCAGAAAGTCAAACCAACGAGCGCAAGCATTTTACAAGAAAGAAAAGATGGCGGTCATCGCTGAGAGAAAGGCCTACTACCATGATCCAGTCGAGGACGCCATCATCATGAAGAGAGAAATAGATGAAGGATAGATATATTTTAGCATTTGAGACATCCTGTGATGAGACCAGTGTCGCCGTCTTGAAAAACGACGATGAGCTCTTGTCCAATGTCATTGCTAGTCAAATTGAGAGTCACAAACGTTTCGGGGGCGTAGTGCCTGAAGTAGCCAGTCGTCACCATGTCGAGGTCATTACAGCCTGTATCGAGGAGGCTCTGGCAGAAGCAGGGATTACCGAAGAGGATGTGACAGCTGTTGCGGTTACCTACGGACCAGGCTTGGTCGGAGCCTTGCTAGTTGGTTTGTCAGCTGCTAAGGCCTTTGCTTGGGCACATGGACTTCCACTTATCCCTGTTAACCACATGGCTGGTCACCTCATGGCAGCTCAGAGCGTGGAGCCTTTGGAGTTTCCCTTGTTAGCACTTTTAGTAAGCGGTGGACACACAGAGTTGGTTTATGTTTCTGAGGCTGGTGACTACAAGATTGTTGGGGAAACGCGAGATGACGCGGTTGGTGAGGCCTATGATAAGGTTGGCCGTGTCATGGGATTGACCTATCCTGCCGGTCGTGAGATTGATGAGCTAGCTCATCAGGGGCAGGATATTTATGATTTTCCTCGTGCCATGATTAAGGAAGATAATCTGGAGTTTTCATTCTCTGGTTTGAAGTCTGCCTTTATCAATCTTCACCACAATGCCGATCAAAAGGGAGAAAGCTTGTCCACAGAGGATTTGTGTGCTTCCTTCCAAGCAGCTGTCTTGGATATTCTTATGGCAAAAACCAAGAAGGCTTTGGAGAAATACCCTGTTAAAACCCTTGTCGTGGCAGGTGGTGTGGCAGCCAATAAAGGTCTCAGAGAACGCCTAGCGGCCGAAATCACTGACGTCAATGTCATCATCCCACCTCTGCGCCTCTGCGGAGACAATGCAGGAATGATTGCCTATGCCAGCGTCAGTGAGTGGAACAAAGAAAACTTCTCAGGCTTGGACCTCAATGCCAAACCAAGTCTCGCTTTTGATACCATGGAATAAAATGGAGTCAGCTTAAGGCTGGCTTTTTCAATCACCAAAGTGTCAGAATATTTTGACAAAACTATAAAAATAATGATATAATATGCAAAAGCTAGGAGGTGGTAAGATGATCGAGAGAATGGAATTGGGAGAATTTTACAAGGAGTTGCGCTTGGCTAGAAAGCTCAAGCAGTCAGATGTGGCTTGTGCTGGACTAACAGCTTCTCAGCTGTCCAAGTTTGAACTAGGGCAGTCTATGCTATCTGCGGATAAGTTGATTCTAGCCATCCAAGGGATCAATATGAATTTTGATGAGTTTGGGCACAAACTCAACAACTATCAAGAATCTCCACATATGCAGATTGGTAGGAGGGTTGTGGATCGCTTTGCCCACCAAGATATAGCTGGCTTAGAGCAACTGTTGGAGGAAGTCGAGCAAGGACAGATGGCAGAGACCTATCGTTGTTTGAATGCCATTGTGATTAAAAATGCTATTCATTCCTTAAATAAGAGCTATCTGCTAACAGAGGAGGATAGGGAGTTTTTGACTACTTATCTCTATGCTATTGAGTCTTGGACCTGGTTTGAACTCTATCTTTTTTGCAATACCATGCCCTTCCTAAGCAATCAAGATCTGATTTTTTTATCAACCTCTTTGCTTGAAAAATCCAAAGAATTTAAAGAGTTAGTACACAATCGATTGTATATGAAGCAAGGACTATTAAATATCTTATCAGAGCTCATGGAGCGCAAGCTTTTCTCCTATATCCCAATCTTTGAAGCAGAGCTGGAGAGTATGCTCCGTCCATACGATGTTTTTGAGAAATTATCGTGGCAATTTTTAAAGAAAATGAGTATATTTCTTCAAACCAAAGGAAGTAATCAAAAAGAGATTGAACACTTTATCCAATCTCTGCAAGTATTAGAAAATTCACAATTAACAGCCCTCTTCGAATTGCGTTTTCAGCAATACAAAGAACTTATCGATTGATTAGAAACGGGAAGACGATAACCCACTCCGAAATAAGCAGGAGTATCAGTTGGATTTTTCTTTTCTTCATCATTATATCCCTCCTTGTTAGTAATAACTTTATTATACCAGTGAAATAATCAAATCCACTAAAATCGCAAATCAGAAATTTCTATAAGAAAAAATATCAAATATGCGATTTTCTCAAATACGCCAATTTTCGTGTTATAGTGTTCTTGTAAAGTACTTGAAGCAAATCCTAGGTCGCATAAGTGGTTTACAAAGAAAAATAATTGGAGGAGAAACAATGTCTGCTGTACCATATTCATTTCAAGGGCATCGTTTAGGTGGCCGTTAGTTAAATAATAGCAATCTATAGGATAGAAAAGATAAACTTTGGATTAGATATAGTGGATTGAAATCAAGATAAACATATACGACAAAAATTCTAATTAATATATATTTTGCTGCAAATGCAACGGATATTATACAAAAAATCTTAAATCTTAATAATTGTGAAGAATGATGATATTCATAATGTTTAAAAGTTAATATCTGCATGCTATTAAGATTTTAACTGAATTTTAGAAGTCGATAAGTTTTTTGTATTTTAATTTATTATATGGATAGAAATTATAAATGAGTTGTATTCGTATTTATAATTTTGGAGTTTAGGAAAATATTTTCCAAACTCCTATTTGTTGTTTATCTTTTAATAGTTTTTGATTAGGAGGATCTAAATGAGAATAAAGAGAACTCTTCAACCGTATATATTTAAAGATAAAATAAAATTTGGTTTTGGTAATGCTTCTCTTGTAAGGGAGATTGATTTTAATGAAGAGAACATCAATTTAATAAAAAAATTAGATAATGACATTGATATAAAATTGTTGTCTAATGGAGAAAAACAAGTTGTTGAGTCGATGATATCTATGGGATTAGTGACTAGTAATCAATATGATAATTCCAAATATTCCCGAAATATTAATTTCTTTGAGTGGGTTGATTTGTCAGAAAATTTAGACCCTAGTAAGTATCAGGATAGATTATTAAATTCAACAGTTTTAATTGTTGGTGTAGGGGGTATTGGATCAACAACAGTCGAAATTTTAGCTCGTCTAGGTATAGGTAATTTCATATTAGTAGATTTTGACATTGTGGAAGAGTCAAATCTTACTAGACAAACATCCTTTAAGAAATCTGATATTGGTAAGCTAAAAATAGACATAATAAAACAGCATATTCAAGAGATTTCTGATTCAAATGTGACAACTATTTATAGGAAGTTAGAGTGTCAGAATGACTTAGAAACTATTTTTAAAGATTATAATTTTGACATTGCTTTATGCTGTGCAGATACTCCTAGAATAGAGATAGACTACTGGTTTGATGATTTAGCTCATAAATATACGAGACCTATTATTGTTGGCTCATATGCATCTACGGTAATAAACTACCTACATATTATTCCGGGCAAAACTATTTCATTGAGGGAGTTTTATAGGGACTTTATGATAACAGATGATCATGTTTTGGATAGTAGAATACCGTATAGTGTTATTTCTCCAATATCATATATGGCTGCATCAATCATATCTTATAAAGTATTAGATACTTTAACAGGATTATTGAATTTAACGGATTATATTCAAATCGATTGCATGAATTTTGAGGTTTATAAGCATGATATTAAGAAAATTTAGCCAAAATTTTATAAATTTAATATTAGGTAGATCGTCTAGGAATATTGCAGATAGTTTTTACTTTATTGCTTTATCGATAGGGTTAGTAAGTGTATATCATATTGAGGCAGGACAGTTATCTCTATTTACTCTAATTGGTTTTATCCCAAATTTGCTTGCTGTTTTTTATGGAAGTTTTATAAATAAAATTCAGAGAGATAAAATTTGGCTAGTGATTTTCCAGATTCTCCAGTTTATTATAATTGTGATTACAATTCTGTGTTTAAGGTATCATTTTCGTGTTGTGTATATCTATGTATTGAATTTTTTGTTCGCATTATCAACTAATTTATTAAATACACTGCAGATGAAAATTGTTCCAGAAACTTTAAATAATGATGACATGCTAATAAAGAAATCGATAGATGTTCAATACTTGGCATCAAATGTGTTAGATATTATTAGTAATTTAACTGCATCTCTACTATTAGGGCTTCTATCTTATTTTGTTGTTTTTAATTTAAGTATTCCGTTTTTTGTGGCTGCTATTTATTTTATGATTAAAATCAGATTGCCCGGTTCCAAAAACAATACTAAAAGTGTTCGACCTGAAAAGGTAGATTTGGAAAGTAATTCTTCTTTCCAATTTTTGGAAACTGTTTCTGCTTTTCGAGAATCAAAATTTGCCTCTTTTATAGTAGTTACAGAGTCAATTTTAAGTGGGGGTACAGATCTACTTTTAACTTTAATGCCACTGTATCTTTTATCAGAAGGCATACCTATTCAATATTTGGGATTGGTACTAGGAGCTCAAAGATTTGCCGATTTGATAGGAGCAATTTTGGCTCCTAGAGTGGGAATTCCGTATAAAATGTTTTTCTTTATTGATTATACTGTATCTGGATTAGCACTCATGCTAGTATTTATTACTCCATTTCCGTTAATAAAGTTGTTGTTATTTTTTTTAGCATTTATTTTAATAGGTATATCAGGAAATATGTTTGAAAAAATGATTTACTCAGAGTATAGATACGACACTATGGGATTGATATATTCGACTAATTCAAGTTTATATGCTTTATTTGCCATTCTATTTTTGATTATTCCTCAATTTTATACAGATATAAAAATTTTGGGTATTTTAATAAATGGATTTACACTATCTATAGGAATTTATTTATTAGTTATTTGTAATTTTTTCAAAAAGAATGATACTAATTGTTAAAATTTATTTTATATGAATGTTGCATGATTATTTGAAAAGAACTTCTAAAAATTTTTAGAGGTGTCCATGAAAGAAACGAAATTTCACCTAGCAACTGGAAGTCTGTACAATATATTTCTAATTTGGAACACACTGTAAATGTTATGGTGGATGGTTGGGCTAAATATGGTCCTTGGCGTCCTAGATAAAATGAGGTAAACGATGGAAAAACAGAGTCAGTTACAAATTTTAATTCATTCCCTGTACAATAATAAAGAAATTAGCTTGACGGAAGAATTTAGGAAGCAATTGCTGGAAACAGCAAAACAGTTCTCTAGTACTAGTGAAGATTTGCTAGCTGTACGTCTCTCATTTGCCGTCTCTAAAGAATTATTGGGCTTTAAAGGTGAACCACCGACAGAGTTATTGGATTTGGCAAAATTTGTCCAAAAGAAAGAAGCTAAATATAAGCAGGGAGTAGTGTGGTCTGGTATTTTTAAAATATGATTCATTATAAAATACGGCATGAGCATCGCATAATGGATGAATCTGAATATGAGCAAGACTTGGATTTCAATGCCAAACCAAGTCTTGTTTTTGATACTATAGAATAAAATGGAGTCTGTCTGATTACAATCAGCAGACTTTTTTCTCTTTCCTGAATATGTTATAATAGTCCATGCTGTGGCTGGAGCCTTTTCAGCCCATTTATTAAGACAATATGAGGAGAAAGATGAAAGAAAAAGGATTTTGGGAGGGGGCGCAGGCAGCTATGCCAACGGCACTTGGTTATGTCAGTATCGGCCTGGCCTGTGGGATTATTGGTGCGCCCTATGTGACACCTGTGGAGATGGGCTTGATGAGCCTCTTTGTTTATGCTGGGAGTGCCCAGTTTGCCATGCTGGCACTGATTGCGGTTCAAGCACCTGTAGCAGCTATTGCGATGACGGTCTTTTTGATCAATTTGCGTCTCTTTTTGTTGAGTTTGCATGCGTCGACCTATTTTCGTCATACTAGTCTCTGGCACAATATCGGTATGTCTAGCATCTTGACAGATGAGACTTATGGCGTTTTGATGGGCGAGTTAGCCCATACAGACAAGGTCAATCCTATGTGGATGCACGGAAACAACCTCAATAGCTATGTGGCTTGGTTTGTGGGAACAGTGGTTGGAACGGCTCTGGGTGGTCTGCTGCCAAATCCAGAAATCTTTGGCTTGGATTTTGCCCTGGTTGGGATGTTCATTGGGATTTTTGCTTCGCAATTCCAGATTATGCAAAGACGGATTCCTGTCCGCAATCTGCTTATTATTCTAGCAGTTGTTGCGGTGTCCTTCTTTTTGCTCTTGACAGTGGTGTCTCAGTCACTAGCTGTTCTGTTTGCGACGCTACTTGGTTGTACAATGGGGGTGGTTTTAGATGGTCAGTAAGTATCTTTTATTAGCAGTTCTCTTCTCTGGCTTGGTGACCTGGATTCCCCGTATGATTCCCTTCATCTTGGTCAAGTATAAGGGTTTGCCTGCAATCGTTGAGCGTTTTTTGAAGTTCTTGCCCGTTTCTATTATCTTTGCCTTGATTCTTTCAAGCGTAGTGACAGGCAAGGTTGGGAACCTTCCTCAAATCAAATGGCTGGACTTCTTAGCAGTATTTCCGACGGCTTGGATAGCCTTTCGCTACCGTAATCTAGTCGGAACGGTTCTCTTCGGAGTAGTCTTGATTGCCATCTTGCGTTTGGTCTTTTAAATCAGCCATAAAGAAAACTTATCACAGAGATAGATATCATATAATGGCGTAAATAGTCTTTTTCTGTTAAGATTATAAGGTATTCTATTTTGGAGGAAATGACATGAAAAAAATCGTTAAATACTCATCTCTTGCTGCTCTAGGGCTTATTGCTGCAGGTGTGCTTGCGGCTTGTTCAGGTGGTGCTAAGAAAGAAGGAGAAGCAGCTAGCAAGAAAGAAATCATCGTTGCAACCAATGGCTCGCCAAAACCATTTATCTATGAAGAAAATGGTGAATTGACTGGTTACGAGATTGAAGTCGTTCGCGCTATCTTTAAAGATTCTGACAAATATGATGTCAAGTTTGAAAAGACAGAATGGTCAGGTGTATTTGCTGGTCTTGACGCTGACCGTTACAATATGGCTGTCAACAATCTGAGCTACACTAAAGAACGTGCGGAGAAATACCTCTATGCCGCACCAATTGCCCAAAACCCTAATGTCCTTGTAGTGAAGAAAGATGACTCTAGTATCAAGTCTCTCGCTGATATCGGTGGAAAATCGACGGAAGTCGTTCAAGCCACTACATCAGCTAAGCAGTTAGAAGCATACAACGCTGAACACCCGGACAACCCAACTATCCTTAACTATACTAAGGCAGACTTCCAACAAATCATGGTACGTTTGAGCGATGGCCAATTTGACTATAAAATTTTTGATAAAATCGGTGTTGAAACAGTCATTAAGAACCAAGGTTTGGACAACTTGAAAGTCATTGAACTTCCAAGCGACCAACAACCGTACGTTTACCCACTTCTTGCTCAAGGTCAAGATGAGTTGAAATCATTTGTAGACAAACGCATCAAAGAACTCTATAAAGACGGAACGCTTGAAAAATTGTCTAAACAATTCTTCGGAGACACTTACCTACCGGCAGAAGCTGATATTAAATAATTTCTTGAAGTCATCCATTCTGAGTAAGATGGGTGATTTCTCAGTTTTTAGATATATAGTTTTAAACTATATATCTGACTATCTAATAACAATTTGTGCAATTGAACAAAGTATGAGATACTAGTACGGTATTATTTTTAAGGAGAAAGAATCATGAAAATTAAAAAATGGCTTGGTGTAGCAGCCCTTGCTACAGTCGCAGGTTTGGCTCTTGCAGCTTGCGGAAACTCAGAAAAGAAAGCAGACAATGCAACAACTATTAAAATCGCAACTGTTAACCGTAGCGGTTCTGAAGAAGCGCGTTGGGATAAGGTCCAAGAATTGGTTAAAAAAGACGGAATTACCTTGGAATTTACAGAGTTCACAGACTACTCACAACCAAACAAGGCAACTGCTGACGGCGAAGTAGACTTGAACGCTTTCCAACACTACAACTTCTTGAACAACTGGAACAAGGAAAACGGGAAAGACCTTGTAGCGATTGCTGATACTTACATCTCTCCAATCCGCCTTTACTCAGGTTTGAATGGAAGTGACAACAAGTACACTAAAGTAGAAGACATCCCAGCAAACGGAGAAATCGCTGTACCAAACGATGCTACAAACGAAAGCCGTGCGCTTTACTTGCTTCAATCAGCTGGCTTGATTAAATTGGACGTTTCAGGAACTGCTCTTGCAACAGTTGCTAACATCAAAGAAAATCCAAAGAACTTGAAAATCACTGAATTGGACGCTAGCCAAACAGCTCGTTCATTGTCATCAGTTGACGCTGCCGTTGTAAACAATACCTTCGTTACAGAAGCAAAATTGGACTACAAGAAAGCACTTTTCAAAGAACAAGCTGATGAAAATTCAAAACAATGGTACAACATTATCGTTGCGAAAAAAGATTGGGAAACATCACCAAAAGCTGATGCTATCAAGAAAGTGATCGCAGCTTACCACACAGATGACGTGAAAAAAGTTATCGAAGAAACATCAGACGGTTTGGATCAACCAGTTTGGTAATAAGAAACAGGGAGGTGGGAGAGAAAATTCCACCTCTTGCTTTTGTATAGAGCATGGATTGTAAAGAAGACTATAGGTTCATAGAAAGGTAGAGAGAATATGGTTTTTCCTAGTGAACAAGAACAAATTGAAAAATTTGAAAAGGATCATGTAGCCCAGCATTATTTTGAGGTTTTGCGTACCTTGATTTCTAAGAAATCAGTCTTTGCCCAGCAGGTGGGACTCAAGGAAGTCGCAACCTATCTGGGTGAGATTTTCAAGCGTGTTGGGGCTGAAGTGGAGATTGATGAGACTTACACGGCGCCTTTTGTCATGGCGCATTTCAAGAGTTCGCGTCCAGATGCCAAAACCTTGATTTTCTATAACCACTATGACACTGTGCCAGCGGACGGGGATCAGGTCTGGACAGAGGATCCCTTTACGCTTTCGGTGCGCAATGGCTTCATGTATGGGCGTGGGGTTGACGATGACAAGGGTCATATCACAGCTCGTTTGAGTGCTTTGAGAAAATACATGCAGCACCACGATGACCTGCCTGTCAATATCAGTTTTATCATGGAGGGAGCGGAGGAATCGGCTTCAACAGACCTAGATAAGTATCTGGAAAAACATGCGGATAAACTCCGTGGTGCAGATTTGTTGGTCTGGGAACAAGGGACCAAAAATGCCTTGGAACAGCTAGAAATTTCTGGTGGAAATAAGGGGATTGTGACCTTTGATGCCAGGGTGAAAAGCGCTGATGTCGATATCCACTCTAGTTATGGTGGTGTTGTGGAGTCAGCTCCATGGTACCTCCTTCAAGCCTTACAGTCTCTTCGTGCAGCAGATGGCCGTATCTTGGTTGAAGGCTTGTACGAAGAAGTACAAGAGCCGAATGAACGGGAATTGGCCTTGGTGGATACCTATGCTCAACGCAATCCAGGGGAAATCAGCCAGATTTATGGTTTGGAATTGCCTCTCTTACAAGAGGACCGTGCAGCCTTTCTGAAACGTTTCTTTTTCGAGCCAGCCCTTAATATCGAAGGGATTCAGTCAGGTTACCAAGGACAAGGGGTTAAAACGATATTACCTGCAGAAGCCAGTGCTAAGTTAGAAGTTCGTTTGGTTCCTGGTCTAGAACCACATGATGTTCTGGAAAAAATTCGGAAACAGCTAGACAAAAATGGCTTTGATAAGGTAGAATTATACTATACCTTGGGAGAGATGAGCTATCGAAGCGATATGAGCGCACCAGCCATTCTCAACGTAATCGAGTTGGCCAAGAAATTCTATCCACAGGGCGTTTCAGTCTTGCCGACGACAGCGGGGACAGGGCCTATGCATACGGTCTTTGATGCCCTAGAGGTGCCAATGGTGGCCTTCGGTCTAGGAAATGCCAACAGCCGAGACCATGGTGGAGATGAAAATGTGCGAATCGCCGATTATTACACCCATATTGAATTAGTAGAGGAGCTGATTAGAAGCTATGAGTAGAGATATTATCAAGTTAGATCAGATCGATGTGACTTTTCACCAAAAGAAGAGAACCATCACAGCGGTCAAGGATGTGACCATTCACATCCAAGAAGGGGATATCTACGGAATCGTTGGATATTCTGGAGCAGGGAAATCAACCCTTGTACGGGTGATTAACCTCTTGCAAAAACCATCTGCAGGGAAAATCACCATTGACGACGATGTGATTTTTGATGGTAAGGTGACCTTGACGGCAGAGCAGTTGCGTCGTAAACGTCAAGATATCGGAATGATTTTCCAGCATTTTAACCTGATGAGTCAGAAGACTGCAGAGGAGAATGTGGCTTTTGCCCTCAAACACTCTGGACTCAGCAAGGAAGAAAAGAAGGCTAAAGTAGCTAAGTTGTTGGACTTGGTCGGCTTGGCAGACCGTGCTGAAAATTACCCTTCACAACTATCTGGAGGGCAAAAACAGCGTGTGGCTATTGCGCGTGCCTTGGCCAATGATCCAAAAATCTTGATTTCAGATGAGTCAACTTCTGCCCTCGATCCGAAGACAACCAAGCAGATTTTGGCCTTGTTGCAAGATTTGAACCAAAAATTAGGCTTAACTGTTGTCTTGATTACGCATGAAATGCAGATTGTCAAAGATATTGCCAACCGTGTGGCAGTTATGCAGGATGGGCATTTGATTGAAGAGGGCAGTGTCCTTGAAATCTTCTCAGACCCTAAACAACCTTTGACCCAGGACTTTATCTCAACAGCAACAGGAATTGATGAAGCTATGGTCAAGATTGAGAAGCAAGAAATCGTGGAACACTTGTCTGAAAACAGCCTTTTAGTGCAACTCAAGTATGCAGGTGCTTCAACAGACGAGCCACTTTTGAATGAATTATACAAGCATTACCAAGTAACAGCTAATATCCTTTATGGAAATATCGAAATCCTCGATGGCACTCCTGTTGGAGAATTGGTTGTGGTCTTGTCAGGTGAAAAAGCAGCGTTGGCAGGTGCCCAAGAAGCCATTCGTCAAGCAGGCGTACAGCTAAAAGTATTGAAGGGAGGACAGTAAGATGGAATCATTGATTCAAACCTATTTGCCAAATGTCTATAAAATGGGCTGGGCTGGTCAAGCAGGCTGGGGAACAGCTATTTACCTAACCCTCTATATGACAGTTCTTTCCTTCATCATCGGAGGGCTCTTGGGACTGGTTGCAGGGCTTTTCCTTGTCTTGACAGCTCCAGGTGGGGTCTTGGAAAATAAAGTTGTTTTCTGGATTTTGGATAAGATTACTTCCATTTTCCGTGCGGTACCATTTATCATTCTCTTGGCAGTCTTGTCACCCTTCTCTCATCTAATCGTAGGAACAAGCATTGGTCCAAATGCGGCTATCGTACCGCTATCTTTTGCAGTCTTTGCCTTCTTTGCCCGTCAAGTGCAGGTTGTCTTGGCTGAGCTAGATGGTGGTGTCATTGAGGCGGCTCAAGCGAGCGGAGCGACTTTCTGGGACATCGTGGGTGTTTACCTATCAGAAGGTCTTCCAGATTTGATTCGCGTGACAACTGTGACCTTGATTTCCCTTGTTGGTGAAACAGCCATGGCCGGAGCGGTTGGAGCTGGTGGTATTGGTAACGTAGCCATCGCTTATGGATTTAACCGCTACAATCACGATGTGACTATCTTGGCAACCATCATTATCATTTTGATTATCTTTGCAATCCAATTCTTGGGAGATTTCTTGACTAAGAAATTGAGCCATAAATAAAAAAGAGCTAGGCCATCTGTACATCAATTCATAGGAGTTGTCGTTATAGTCAAGACTTAAAATTCTCTGTACTAGCTGCTATCAACCGTTACTTTTAAGAGTAAGAGAGTTAAGAATTGTGGGGAGTCAATATGCAAAATCTGGGAGAAGTTTTTAAAGAATTGAGAAAGAGTCGGAATGTATCTCTACAGGAGGCGACGGGAGGAGAGTTTACTTATTCCATGCTAAGCAAATTTGAGCGTGGAGAAGCAGACTTATCATCTATGAAATTGATTACTGCCTTAGATAACATCCACTCTGATTTGAATGAATTTATGTACTTGGTACGTGGTTTTTCTCAGAAAAAGGTCCTGGCTTTTCAAGAAAATCTTTGGGATTTATATGACAGAGAAGGGATTGATTCTCTCCATTCCTTGTATGAAGAGACGACTCAAAAGTATAGATCAAGTGGTGAAACAAGCTATCTTTTACAAATGATTCGTCTCAAAAGCCTTCTCGTGTTTTTTGATTCAAACATAAGAGCAACGGATGAAGAACTGACTTTTCTCTATGACTATTTTTTTACTATTGACATCTGGGGAAATTATGAATTGGAACTATTTTCAACGATTTCTACTTTGTTTCCTCTGCCCCTCTATTTTAAATATTCTAGGGAGATGTTACAAAAGACGGATTTATTAGGCTCTTTACCTAGTAACAAAGCTGGTATTGATACCATTTTGATGAATGGACTTTTTAAAGCGATAGAGGAAAAGGATAAATTAAAAGCAGATTATTTTATCTTTCAGATTGAAAACCGCGATTTACCAGAATCTCAAGCTTATCTTAAAATCATTTATATGATTGCTAAAGGGTATTATGATACTAGTTTTAAAGTAGAAAATAAGGGTCTTGAAAAAATCCAGAGAGGCATTACAATCTTACAAGATTTAGAGTATGTAGATGGTGTAAGATACTATGAAAACTATTTTGCAAATCAGCTTTCAAATAAAGATTTGTAATATATTCTCGTTACATCGACTGATGAAAAATAAATAGGCTTGTAGATGGATTGATAATTAGCAATTTCTAGGCGCTAGAGTTTCTATTTTCAGAAAAAATATATTACAAAAAAGTGGGGAGTCCCGCTTTTTTTGTTAGACTGGTTTCAATAGAATACTCTTTGAAATATGGAGAAAGCCCTGTTATGAAACTATTCTTAAAACATCATTTATTTAGAATACTGACCTTATCAAGGTTTTTGAGCTCAAGTGGAGCTTATATTTATAATCTGGTATTTATCGTTTATGCTACGAGTCTACCCTTTAAAAATATAGCTGTATTTATGGCGAATATGATTACGATTTTACCTTTCCTATTTACTTTTTATGTTGGGATTAAGGCTGATCATACTCGGAATAAAGCAGGGACAATTATCTGGGTTGGTTGTGTGCAAAGTCTGCTATTTCTTTTGATTGCTAGTGTGATTCATGATCCGAACTTCGTAACGTTTGCTGTTATCTGTATGGTTAATATCTGTTCAGATATTTTATCAGATTATACAGCAGGCCTTCGTATGCCGATTATCCAGCATAATATTTCGGAAGATAAGCTCTATGAAGCTTATTCCTTTACTCAGTTTGTCTCCTATTTATCAAATCTAGGAGGTCAAGCCTTAGGAGTGTGGTTACTCACAACCAGCCATCAAAATTTTTCTTTTGTTGCGATTGTGAATGCTGGTTTCTTTTTACTATCTTCTCTCATTTTGTTCAAAAATAGCAGAGAATTGACGTATTTGTCTGTAACGGTAGAGAATGAGCCTATTAGTTTACTTCAACAAGTTAAGGCAATCTATGCGGACATGGATAATATATTTAGACAGAGAGAAAGTAAATCTTTGTTTAAAATGATTCTTGTCATTTTGGTAATGAATACTTTGGGAGGGGCTGTTGGAGGTATTTATCACTTTTACTTATTAGACCATACTATCTATCATCTCAGCTATGCTCAAGCCCTATTTTTAATTGAATGTGTTAGCTTGGGAGGAGCTATTCTTGGTAGCCTAACTCCCCATGATTATTTTGGGAAATTGTCGTTTTCAAGTTTGCTATCGCTCAATGCAATTCTGTTTGTCTTGCTTGCTGCTACTAATATTTTAGATTTTTCTCCTCTAGTAGGTGTTGCTTGCTTAGCCTTTGTCATGTATTTGATGTCGAAATCAATGCCTAAATTAGATACTCTGTTACTGTCTAATTTGAGTGCGGATGTATTAGCTAGAAGTAATAATCTCTTGAGTATGATTTTTTCCCTAACATTACCCTTGGGGATGTCTGTATTTTCCTTCTTAGCTTTACAAGATATCAGACTTTGTTGGTGGGTGTTTTTGGTAGTGAGTGTGATAGGGTTGATTTTATCACTAGAAAAAAGAAGTTTTTCAGGTAAAAAATGTTAACCTAGGAAGCTAAGGCTTACTAGAAGATCTTCCAGATTTGATTCGTGTGACGACTGTGACCTTGATTTCCCTTGTTGGGGAAACAGCTATGGCTGGTGCGGTTGGAGCTGGTGGTATCGGTAACGTAGCCATCGCTTATGGATTTAACCGCTACAATCACGATAAAACTATCTTGGCAACCATCATTATCATTTTGATTATCTTTAAATTCATACTCAATGAAAATCAAAGAGCAAACTAGGAAACTAGCCGCAGGCTGCTCAAAACACTGTTTTGAGGTTGGAGATAAGACTGACAAAGTCAGTAACCATATATACGGCAAGGTGACGTTGACGTGGTTTGAAGAGATTTTCGAAGAGTATCAATTCTTGGGAGACTTCTTGACTAAGTCTTGAGCCATAAATAAAAAAGAGCCGCCTGGCTCTTTTTTAGTAATCAGATTTTCTGTGCAAATTTTTTACTCAAGGCTTGTCCAATCAAGGCACCAACTAGGGCTCCGATGACAATACTTGCGATAAATAGAAGGACAGTTCCAGGGTTTGGTGCAACCATGATACGGTCGATATATTCTTGGGATTTTCCTCTTGCTAGAAGGGTTGCCATATAGGCTTTGGGCGCAATCCACATAAGCAAGATTGGACCGGTTGAGCTAAAGGCAAAAATAAGGAAAGAAAGGAAGTTCTTTGTTTGGTTCTTGTATTTTCCGAGGCTAGCTACTCCATCTGCTAGCAGACCACAGATAATTCCAGGAAGGAAGGCACCAGCACCGTGTTTAGTTCCCAAGAAAAAGAGGGCGATGACAAGGCCGATAGTGGTAATGGATCCAAAGCGTGGAACTTTTGCGACCAGAATCATATAGACGCTACCGCCGACAAGGGCAGTAAAGGCAGGCGCATAAAACATGTTTCCAGTTTGGTCAAAGAGATTGCCCAAAAGGACACCAATACCCATGCAGAGGAAGTAAAGAACTGCAAAAAGCAGTGTAGTTAAGATAGATTTTTTCATGAATCATCTCCTGATAATTTTTTCACAATTCTCATTTTACCATGGTTTGGTGGGATTGTAAATGGATACTAGAAGTTTTTGAAAACGCTTGAAATATGATATAATAGTTTCATAGTTATTTTTAGGAGGATATCATGGGGAGATTTTTAGATTTTGTCTTTAATCGTTTCTTTTTAGGGATGATTGCGACAGCCTTCTTTTGGCTATTAACTTTAGCAGGAGGGATTATCCTTGGTCTAGCGCCGGCTAGTGCCACCTTGATGAGCTTGTATGCAGAACATGGTTATAGCTTTCGGGAATACAGTTTGAAGGAGGCTTGGCCTCTTTATAAGCAAAATTTTGTCTCAAGCAACCTGATTTTCTATAGCTTTTTAGGAGTGGATTTAGTTTTGGTCTATGGCTTGTATCTCTTGGTTCAATTGCCTCATCAGACCATCGTTCATTTGATTGCGACCTTTTTTAATGTTCTAGTAGTTGCCCTGATCTTTTTGGCTTATACAGTATCTTTGAAATTACAAGTTTATTTTGACTTGTCTTATCGAAATAGTCTCAAACTATCCTTGATTGGCATCTTTATGAGTCTAGCAGCTGTGGCCAAGGTTCTCCTTGGAACCGTGCTACTTGTGGCAATTGGTTACTATATGCCTGCCCTGCTATTTTTTGTAGGAATTGGGATGTGGCATTTCTTTATCAGTGATATGTTGGAACCGGTCTATGAAAGTATTCATGAAAAATTGGCGACAAAGTAGGATGAAACAGTTTTGGCTACATACGCTTCTGCGAACCTACAGTTCAGTTATGATCATTATTATTGCGAGTTTTGCAATCTTACTCTCCCATGCTGACTGGGATTCACGGGAAAAGGAAGCCCAGAGAGTAGCCCAGCGTGTAACTGCTAGAACAGTGAGTGAAATTGAATATTACCATAGAGAGTCAACCCAAATAGCTCAGGCTTTAGTTGAAAATCAAGCTCGTATTGAGGGAATCTATAAATACTTTAGCCTTAGCATGCCAGACTATTTTTACTGGCAATTAGAGCGGAAAGCTTCGCCTTATGTATCGGTCTCTCTGCATGAAAATGTTGATGACCTCTATGTTCGAAATGATTTTGTAACTGGGGTGGCCATTGCTTTTCAAGATTACAAGGAAGTCTATGTTTCTACTAAAGACAAACGTAGTGGAGAAAAAATCAGGGCTGAGGATTTCAAACCAGCAGGAAATAGTTTTGCCATTCCGGTGTCAGATCCAGTGTCAGATCAAGACTTAGGAGTGATTTACATCTCCTTGGATCCTGCTGTTTTATACCATGCCATTGATAATACTAGAGGTCATACTCCGATGGCAGTAACAGTGACCTCACCTTTTGATACGGAGATTTTTCATATTGGTGAAACAGTTGATAAGGAGAGTGAAAATTGGCTAGTTGGCTTAACTTCTCATGGTTATCAGGTTCAGGTGGCAGTTCCCAAAAACTTTGTTTTACAAGGAACGGTGACCAGCTCTGCTTTGATTGTGGGCTTGAGCCTTCTCTTTATTGTCATTCTCTATCTGACGTTGAGGCAGACCTTTGCTAATTACCAAAAGCAGGTAGTGGATTTGGTGGATTCCATCCAAGCTATTGCCCAAGGGGAAGAAGGTCTTCGCATTGACACACTTGAAAAGGATCAGGAATTGCTCCTAATCGCAGAGACTACTAATGATATGTTGGATCGTTTGGAAAAGAATATCCATGATATTTATCAGTTAGAGCTTAGTCAAAAAGATGCCAATATGCGGGCCTTGCAGGCGCAAATCAATCCTCATTTTATGTATAATACGCTGGAGTTCTTGCGCATGTATGCAGTTATGCAGAGTCAAGATGAGTTGGCAGATATCATTTATGAATTCAGTAGTCTCTTGCGTAACAATATTTCTGACGAAAGAGAAACTCTTCTCAAACAGGAATTAGAATTTTGCCGTAAATACAGCTATCTCTGCATGGTTCGCTATCCCAAGTCCATTGCCTATGGTTTCAAGATAGACCCAGAGTTAGAGAATATGAAGATTCCCAAGTTTACCTTGCAACCGCTGGTAGAAAATTATTTCGCGCATGGTGTTGACCACAGACGGACAGATAATGTGATTAGCATCAAGGCGCTTAAACAGGATGGTTTTGTGGAAATTTTAGTGGTAGATAATGGCCGTGGAATGTCGGTTGAAAAATTGACAAGTATTCGAGAAAAATTAAGTCAGAGACATTTTGAACACCAAGCCAGTTACAGTGATCAAAAGCAGTCTATCGGGATTGTCAATGTCCATGAGCGGTTTGTGCTCTATTTTGGGGACCGCTATGCCATTACGATAGAGTCTGCGGAGCAAGCAGGTGTTCAGTATCGTATTACAATTCAAGATGAGTAGAAAGGGAGAAAATGTATAAAGTATTATTAGTAGATGATGAGTACATGGTGACAGAAGGTCTGAAGCGTTTGATTCCCTTTGATAAGTGGGATATGGAGGTCGTCGCAACAGCCAGTCATGCCGATGAAGCCCTAGAATATGTTCAGGAAAATCCCCTCGATGTCATCATTTCAGATGTCAATATGCCCGACAAAACAGGGCTTGATATGATTCGGGAAATGAAAGAGATCTTACCAGATGCCGCCTATATCCTGCTTTCAGGTTATCAGGAGTTTGAGTATGTAAAAAGAGCCATGAATCTTAGTGTGGTGGACTATTTGGTCAAGCCTGTTGATAAGGTAGAGTTAGGAAATCTGCTGGAGAAGATTGCAGATCAGCTCGGCGAGAGAGGGAAGAAAAGCCAGACCCTCAGTCAAGATTTAGACGAGACTGGATTTGTTAGTTATTTAGGGGATAAGGAGAATTGGTGGATAGGTCTATCCAAGGAAAAACAAGGTTCCTTCACCATTCCCTACTATGTCTTGGGTCAAGATTGGCAGATTTTCATTTCTGACCAACCCCTAGATGGTTTGGTCGTTACACCTTTTGAAGCTCCTTATCAAGAACACTTTGAACGCTGGAAGCTGAATGCTGAGAAAGCCCTCTTTTACGGCTCTGTAAATCTACAGCAGTCTCAGAGTCTCTTTGCCTACTACGAACCGATTTATAGGGTTATCATTCAGGGGAATCTCAATCAAATCGTAGAAGAGTTGAACCTCTTGGAGAAGGTGGTTCTTGAAAATACACCTCGTGTTCCGATTACCAAACAGCTTTTTATCCAGTTTGTCATGGATGTCTTTCACTTGTTTGAACATCTCAAAGCTGATGATATGACGGACATTGTCAAAACCATTCATGCTATTCAATCCTTCGATGAATTGGTTTCTTATATCAAGGAAACTCTGACCAGCTTTTTCGGTCAATACCGCATGAATGAAAATGTGGTCAGTGTGCTGGAAGTCATTGGTCGTGATTACCAAAAAGAGCTTTCCCTCAAGGATATCAGTAAGGCCCTCTTTATCAATCCTGTCTATCTAGGTCAGTTGATTAAGCGAGAAACCGATTCGACCTTTGCAGAATTACTAAACAAACAACGTATTAAGGCTGCTCAGCAGCTCTTGCTTTCAACCAGTGACAGTATCGAAGATATTTGTTATGCTGTTGGTTACAGTAACCTTGGATATTTCTATAAAGTGTTCCGAAAATTGTGCGGAAAATCGCCAAAAGCCTACCGAAAACAGGTAGAAACGATACTATAAGATTTGTATTCCTTTACAAAATGTGCTATAATAAAAATAATATTATTAGGAGGTTCTATCATGAAAAAGAAACCGATTTATCTATGGGTCTTGTTAATCTTGTCTGCCCTTATTTCAGCTATGTCTCTGTTTGGAATGTTGAGTCCCTTACCTAGCAAAGAAGCCCTTCGTGCTGCTCAGAAACAAGTTGCAGGGGTCAGTGCTCAGCAATTAGAAGACCAGCTTAATTACAACTATGGAGTAGCAGAAGCGTATCATTCTATTTTTAATATGGCCTTGATTGTGCTATCTGCTATTTTAGTGGTCGTAGCGATTGTCTTCCTTATTCGTAAGAATTTGCAATATGCAAACTATACTTACGTTGGCTATGTTTTGTTAGCTATTATCGGTTCGATTTATGGCTATGTTGGTTTACAGGACGCTGTGCAGTTGGTTCAAGATGAGACCATGCGTTTGACAATGAGTATTGGTTCAAAAGCTGTCAGCATTTTCTATATCGTCATCAATATTCTCTTCCTAGCTCTTGTCTTCTATAAGATGTGGCGTCAGCAGAAAGCCTTGGCAGAAGAAGAGGAAGCAGAAAATCTTGCCTAAGTATTGACAAAAAAGAACTATCAAGATACAATCTTGGTAGTTCTTTTTCGATTAAAAATAAAATCATGGAGGTACATATGAAGACAATTTCTTTAGTTTATATTAGTTTGAGTGGCAACACTGAAAGTTTTGTGACGCGCTTGAAAGATTATCTCTTGTCCCAGTACGAGGGGATTGAAGTCCAAAAGATTCATATCAAGGATTTGGTCAAGGAAGGTCATGATTTCTATGAAATGGACCACCCTTACGTCGCTTTTTTGCCGACCTATCTCGAAGGTGGGAATGGCGTGGATAATGGAGATGTCGAGATTTTGACGACACCCGTTGGGGATTTTATCGCCTATGGTGACAATGCTAGTAAGTGTTTTGGCGTAGTTGGTTCAGGAAATCGTAACTTTAATAACCAATACTGCCTGACAGCCAAGCAATACAGTCAACGCTTTGGTTTCCCTGTCTTGGCTGACTTTGAAATGCGAGGCATGCTGGAAGATATCAAACGTGTCGCAGCCATTATCGCAGATTTGTATGAGTTGGAAAAGGAGAATTAAAGTCAATATAAGAGGCACTTGGGATTTTTTAACTGTTTTTTTGAGTATAAACAGTCTTTAAGAACGTAAAAAAGCATAAGTTCAGGTCTTTAAAACCTTGTTCTTATGCTTTTTATCATAGAAATATTTGCTGCATTTTCTCTTGAAAGGAAACCTTATACTCAATGAAAATCAAAGAGCAAACTAGGAAACTAGCCGCAGGCTGTACTTGAGTACGGCAAGGCGACGTTGACGTGGTTTGAATTTGATTTGCGAAGAGTATTATCTTCATCTCGCGCTTGTCAGTTAACCTGCTTTTCCGATTGCAAGTGCGTAGATAAAGAAGATGGCGAAACCAAAGAGGAAAAGCAATCCTGCAATGGCAAGGTGTTTGAGCCAAGAAGGAAGATTTTTGTTTTCACGCGTTACCAAGGCGTAGTTTAAAAGAGCGAAGAATGGTGTTGTCAGGAAAGAACCAATCATAGCAAAGCGGAGCATGGTTGAAACCTGACCAGCGAAGAACTTGATAATGACGATACCGATGATAGCAGTGATGGTCATCCAAATGTTCAAAGATTTACTACTGTCTTCTTTTTGACTGATTAGCAGTCGGAGAGATTCCTGATTAACACGAGAATAGCCATCGATAACAGTGATAACTGTTCCAAAGATACAGAGGAAGGCGATAAAGGTAATCAAGTAACGGGACCATTCGCCAAGAACAGAGGCATACATGCCCACGAATTGAGAGATGTATTTGGCTGAAGCAGCTTCAACCGCCTGCCCTGTAGGATACTGAATCAGTGCTCCCAGTGCCACAAAGAAGACGGCTAGGATAGCTGTTCCAATATAACCAGTGTTAAAGTCAAACAGAGCGTCTTCTGTGTTAAAGTTGACGGTCTTTCTCTTTTCAGCTGACCAAAGTGAATTGATAGCTGAAATTTCAATAGGAGCCGGCATCCATCCTAGGAGGGAGACGATGAAGGGCAGAGCTGCCATTTGCCAAGGTGTCTTCTCGACAAAATCAGAGCTGTATTCGGGATGCTTGACCGCCGCAATGATAACTGCAAGAACAGTCGCAATGGTCAAAGCAGACATAATCCATTTGACCATGCCGTCTAAAAGTTTGTAGCCTCCAAAGAGTAGCATAGCCCAAATGATTGCAACGAGAATGAGGGACCACTGAGTGATGCTAAGTCCAATCATTGGGAAAGCACTGGCGATGATGGCTGAGCACAGAATGGCGACACCAGCTGTGTTGACCATAGCCGAAAAGACATTGAGGATAAAGAAAATCCAGAGATAGAGTTTTCCTTTTTCGGCGTAACCTTCAACCAAAGTCTTTCCGGTATCAGCTGTATATTCAGCACCAAAACGGAAAAATGGATATTTAAAGACATTGGCTAAGATGACCAAGAAAAGTAGAGACCAACCGTAAGAACCGCCAGCTTGAGTTGAGGATACAATATGGGAACCTCCAACAGCGGCAGTTGCCATTAGAATTCCAGGTCCCATTGCTTTTAGTTTACTTGCCCAGGTTGATTGATTTAAGGAAATAGCTTGCGACATGATAAATACTCCTTTTTGAATTTTCAGAATAATCTGGATATGTAATCTATATTCTACAAAAAACTTTGGGAAAATGCAAGAATATTTTGAAAAAAGATAGAAAATTACAGAAAATTTACAAAGAAGATCTGAAAATAACTGCTATGATAGCAAGGTACAGCAGGGTAAAGAAAAACCGAGAAGTTTCTTTCTCGGACTTGCTTATTATGAGGTTCCTATTTTCTATGCTCCAAGAGTTGATTGATATGGTCTACTTTTTTAGCTTCTTTTTTATAAAGAATAACCCAGATGATAAGGTAGACAATCGCAAACTCGATAATGAGCTGGAGATAGAAGAACCAGTGGAAAGGGAACCAACCTGCCAGAGTTGCTAGTGGGATAAAGCCTACTAGCATGAGGAAGAAATGGGAAAGCGTCGCACGAAGCATGCTCCAGTCACGGCTGAATAATCGTTTACCAAAGTTGAAGAGCATACCGATAGCTGCCCAGATAAGAGTACAGTAGAGCAAGATTAGGGCACCGTGAACCTGATGCTGAGCCATCACTTGGCCGATGAGAGAGTAGGGATTTAGTGGGGCATAAGTACTCGGTGCATAAATGAGTGAAAAGATGATAGAGAGGATGAGGCCGATAAGGACACCAGTAGCTGCATCGTGAAATACTTGTTTTTTCATAGTTCTAATTTCTCCTTGATGGTTTTTAGGTAACGGCGTGAAGAGTAGGTGAAGCTTTTGTTTTTCAAGAAAATTTCTACCAGACCGTTGGGCGTGAGATTGAGATGAGAGATGGAATCGATATTGATGATTTCTGATTGGGAAATTTGGATAAAATTGGTTGGCAGAATTTCAAGGACCTGATAGAGTCGCAAATCAATGCTGTAGGTCTGACTCGCGGTTTCTGCTAGAACCTTCCGATTCTCGATATAGAAGCGTTGAATCTTGCCGATCTCAACGAGATAGACCTGATTATCGATTTTCCCTTTGATTTTTTCTGTTAGATCCAGATTTTCTGCGAACTCGATGACTTTCTGGACTTTCTCGGTTTCTTGAGGTGCTTGGACAATCAGTTTCTCCTCCTCGTAAGTCTCACTAATCTGTAGTTCTACTTTCATAAATTTCTCTCCTTGTTTTTCATACAAAATTGTGATCACTTCTTGTACACCTTTATTAAACACTATTTTACGCCCTCTGACAAGGGACTTTGTCTATGTGGAGGGATTTGACTCCTATGTGGCGCTTGCTTTTCTGTCCTTTCTGAAATATGGTATAATAGCATTATCAATTTCTAGGAAAATAGATACGGAAAGGGGCTGAAAGATGTCTCATATTATTGAATTGCCAGAGGTGTTGGCAAACCAGATCGCAGCTGGAGAGGTTATCGAGCGTCCAGCTAGCGTTGTTAAGGAGTTGGTAGAAAACGCTATTGACGCGGGCTCTAGTCAGATTATCATTGAGATTGAGGAAGCTGGTCTCAAGAAGATCCAAATCACAGATAATGGTCATGGAATTGTCCACGATGAGGTGGAATTGGCCCTGCGTCGCCATGCGACCAGTAAGATAAAAAATCAAGCAGATCTCTTTCGGATTCGGACGCTTGGTTTTCGTGGTGAAGCCCTTCCTTCTATCGCGTCTGTTAGTGTTCTGACCCTTTTGACGGCGGTGGATGGTGCAAGTCATGGAACCAAGTTAGTCGCGCGTGGGGGTGAAGTTGAGGAAGTCATCCCAGCGACTAGTCCTGTGGGAACCAAGGTTTGTGTAGAGGATCTCTTCTTCAACACGCCTGCCCGTCTCAAGTATATGAAGAGCCAGCAGGCGGAGTTGTCTCATATCATTGATATTGTCAACCGTCTGGGCTTGGCCCATCCTGAGATTTCTTTCAGCTTGATTAGTGATGGCAAGGAAATGACGCGGACAGCTGGGACTGGTCAATTGCGCCAAGCTATCGCAGGGATTTACGGTTTGGCGAGTGCAAAGAAGATGATTGAAATTGAGAATTCTGACCTTGATTTCGAAATTTCAGGTTTTGTGTCCTTGCCTGAGTTGACTCGGGCCAATCGCAATTATATCAGCCTCTTCATCAATGGCCGTTATATCAAGAACTTCCTGCTCAATCGTGCTATTCTTGACGGCTATGGCAGTAAGCTCATGGTGGGGCGTTTTCCACTGGCTGTCATTCACATCCATATCGACCCTTATCTAGCGGATGTCAATGTTCATCCAACCAAGCAAGAGGTGCGGATTTCCAAGGAAAAAGAATTGATGACGCTGGTCTCAGAAGCTATTTCCAACAGTCTCAAGGAACAAACCTTGATACCAGATGCCTTGGAAAATCTTGCCAAATCGACCGTCCGCAATCGTGAGAAGGTGGAGCAAACTATTCTCCCACTCAAAGAAAATACGCTCTACTATGAGCAAACAGAGCCGACAAGACCTAGCCAAGCTGAGGTGGCTGATTATCAGGTAGAATTGACTGATGAAGGACAGGATTTGACCCTGTTTGCCAAGGGAACCTTGGACCAATTGACCAAGCCAGCAAAATTGCATTTTGCAGAGCGAAAACCTGCTAACTACGATCAACTAGACCATCCAGAGTTAGATCTTGCTAGTCTTGATAAGGCCTATGACAAGCTGGAGCGAGAAGAATCATCAAGCTTTCCAGAGTTGGAATTTTTCGGGCAAATGCATGGAACCTATCTCTTTGCCCAAGGGCGAGATGGGCTCTATATCATAGACCAGCACGCGGCTCAGGAACGGGTCAAGTACGAGGAGTATCGTGAAAGCATTGGCAATGTTGACCAGAGCCAGCAGCAACTCCTAGTGCCCTATATTTTTGAATTTCCTGCGGATGATGCCCTTCGTCTTAAGGAAAGAATGGCACTTTTAGAGGAAGTTGGAGTCTTTCTAGCAGAGTACGGAGAAAATCAATTTATCTTACGTGAACATCCTATTTGGATGGCAGAAGAAGAGATTGAGTCAGGCATCTATGAAATGTGTGATATGCTACTCTTGACCAAGGAAGTTTCTATCAAGAAATACCGGGCAGAGCTGGCTATCATGATGTCCTGCAAGCGGTCTATCAAGGCCAATCATCGTATCGATGACCATTCGGCCAGACAGCTCCTTTATCAACTTTCTCAATGTGACAATCCCTATAACTGTCCCCATGGACGTCCTGTTTTGGTGCATTTTACTAAGTCGGATATGGAAAAGATGTTCCGACGCATTCAGGAAAATCACACCAGTCTCCGTGAGTTGGGGAAATATTAAACTAAAAGGAAAACTATGTACGAATATTTAAAAGGAATCATTACCAAAATCACTGCTAAATACATTGTTCTTGAAACCAACGGTATCGGTTATATCCTGCATGTGGCCAATCCCTATGCTTACTCGGGACAGGTCAATCAGGAGGCTCAGATTTATGTGCATCAAGTCGTGCGTGAGGACGCTCATCTGCTTTATGGATTTCGCTCAGAAGACGAGAAAAAACTCTTTCTCAGTCTGATTTCGGTCTCTGGGATTGGTCCTGTATCAGCTCTTGCTATTATCGCTGCTGATGACAATGCTGGCTTGGTTCAAGCCATTGAAACCAAGAACATCACCTACTTGACCAAATTCCCTAAAATTGGCAAGAAAACAGCCCAGCAGATGGTGCTGGACTTGGAAGGCAAGGTAGTAGTTGCAGGAGATGACCTTCCTGCTAAGGTGGCAGTGCAAGCTAGCACTGAAAACCAAGAACTGGAAGAAGCCATGGAAGCTATGCTGGCTCTGGGCTACAAGGCAACAGAACTCAAGAAAATCAAGAAATTCTTTGAAGGAACGACAGATACAGCTGAGAACTATATCAAGTCGGCCCTTAAAATGTTGGTCAAATAGGAGTAGAGCATGACAAAACGTTGTTCGTGGGTCAAGATGACCAATCCGCTCTACATTGCCTATCATGATGAGGAGTGGGGCCAGCCTCTCCATGATGACCAAGCATTGTTTGAGTTATTGTGTATGGAAACCTATCAGGCAGGCCTATCTTGGGAAACGGTGCTCAACAAACGTCAAGCTTTCCGAGAAGCCTTTCATGGCTATCAAATTCAAGCAGTTGCAGAGATGACCGACACCGAATTGGAAGCCTTGTTAGACAATCCAGCCATCATCCGAAATAGAGCCAAGATTTTTTCTACACGCGCTAATGCTCAAGCCTTTCTACGACTACAGGCAGAGTACGGCTCTTTTGATGCCTATCTTTGGTCTTTTGTTGAGGGGAAAACGATCGTTAATGATGTTCCCGACTACCGCCAAGCCCCAGCTAAAACACCCTTGTCTGAAAAATTAGCCAAAGATCTCAAAAAAAGAGGTTTCAAGTTCACAGGCCCAGTCGCTATCTTGTCTTTTCTACAGGCTGCAGGGCTAGTTGATGACCATGAGAATGATTGTGAGTGGAAAAGCGGCAATTAGTGAGTATAGGTAATTAGAATATCTGAGAATATAGAAAAAAGCTGAGAAACTCTTCCCAGCTTTTTATATATACTATTAGATTTGTTAGAGTGAAGTCAAAAAAGTGATTCCACCTAAAATAACACCAGCTGAATTTGGAATGATTAGTATCCAATCCTTCTTAGGTTCCTTTGTCCATCCATAAATAACCCAGATTAAGCAAGATATAGCAGCTGATAAAGGTTGAAATGGTTGAGCTTTATTTCCCTGTAAATTAGCGATAATTTGAGGTATGTAGGCAATAAATACTATAATTCCAATAAAGGCACCAATAGAACCTACGATTCGATTAATTTTTTGTTTTGTCATATACACCTCCTTCAAAAGGATAACATAGAAATTAGCGAAATGCAATAAATTCAGATACAAATTGTAACGAAAACGAATACAAAAGCACAAAAATAGAGAAACTATTTATTTTTTGTTATAGTCAAAGCGAATGACTTGCTCCTGTGCATCTACATGGGCATGGACGCCAAAGGGGACAATTGCTCTCGGAGTTGCGTGGCCGACATTTAGATTATAGATAATCGGGATATTGCTGTCAATAATATCCAATAGTGCCTCTTTATAGTCGTCATAGAAAGTTTCATCCATAGGTTTTCCGACCAGG
Source organism: Streptococcus sp. 3109 (assembly GCF_013276905.1). Classification (NCBI taxonomy): domain Bacteria; kingdom Bacillati; phylum Bacillota; class Bacilli; order Lactobacillales; family Streptococcaceae; genus Streptococcus; species Streptococcus sp. 3109. The sequence continues at coordinate 91,874 of NZ_VMLY01000011.1, forward strand.
AGTCCACTGATGACCTCGAATATACCAGTGTCCTTTAAAGTCCGCAACATCTTTTTGAAGTATTCCGGATCAGGCTTTTCTTCGCTTGTTTCTAGCAAGAGGATCTTTCCTTCCCAGTCTGACAAGTCAGGGAAAAGTTTGTATTCTTGGCAGAGCTCCGTGCTATCTGTGTATCGAGAGTTGTCAAAGATATCATAGAGGGACTCAAGACACCCACCGAGGATTTTTCCCTCGAACTGGGCATTTCCTTGCAACAACTCCAAACCAGTATTTGCATGACTGATACGATGTGTCCCCAGAGCCTTGGGACTAAAATCCGTTCGTTCCTCATACCAAACATTGCTAGGGCGGATTTCTGAAATTCTTCCAGTCTCAATCAATTCTTTAAAGTAGTGAAAGCTATAGGGCAACATCTCCTTGTCTAATTCACAAATGTCTGCTAAGAAGGATTGACCATAAAAAGTCTTGATTCCTAGTTTATGCAACATGAGATGGTTCATGGTTGTATCCGAGAAGCCAAGAAAAATTTTTTGTTTGATAACCTTTTGGAGTTGGTCATTTTCAAAAAGATAAGGTAGTAAGCGATAGGTATCGTCCCCACCGATGGCACATAGGATTATGTCGATGTTATCATCAGAAAAGGCATGAATCAAATCCTCTGCACGAGCTTCAGGATGGTTCTTGATAAAGTCTAATCCTTTTAGCGAATGGGGCAAAAAGATAGGATTGAGTCCCAGGTCCTTGAGACGTTGGACACCCAAGTCCACTTCGTGTTTGACAAAGTCCTCTCCGATAATGCCACTAGATAAACTAACAATACCAATAGTAGAAATCATATCTCATCCTCCTAGAAATAGATTGATACTCTTCGAAAATCTCTTCAAACCACGTCAGCTTTGCCTTGACGTATGTATGGTTACTGACTNNTCAAAGCAGTGCTTTGAGCAACCTGCGGCTAACTTCCTAGTTTGCTCTTTGATTTTCATTGAGTATGAGCCTATTTTATCACAAAAGATTAGATAGAGCTATGTGGGATTTCAGAAGAATGCTTTTAAATCAAGAAAGTAGTGAAAAAGCAACCGCACCTGCAGTTGCTTTTATGATTCTTCTTAATAACGTGTTGGTCCTGCACTTGCGCTGCGGATGTTCAAGCGTTTCTTGAGATAGAAGCGAAGGGCTAGGAGGGCTACTCCGATAATAGCCAGCGGCACTGGAGCAAGTACTGGGTTAAGGCTAGCTGGTAGGAAGCTTGTTGCAAAGAAGACAAGCAACCAAAGGAACATAGAAGCTAGGATAACCAGTACAGATTTCCAGAAAGGTGGGCGTTGACTGCGGTCCATATCTGGTCCATAGTATTGGTAAACGAAGTAGTACATCAAGTAGAAGGCAAATCCACCAACCAGTCCAACTAGCAGGAGGGTAATCAAACCGTAACCGATAGCCTGATCTGCTGAGAAGAAGGTTGTGAGGGCGCTGACGAGGGCGAAGAGGCTAGTGATGAAAAGGGCTGAGTCCATAATCATGAGTTTTGGATCATCATTTTCTTTTGGATGCTCTTTTTCATATTGCTCCTTGACAGTGAAGCTGTGAACCCAGTGAGTTGGTGCACCGTAGAGGGAACGAGCAGTAGTGCCTTTGGCTTGCTCTTCAAGGATTTGGGGAATAACTTCCTCAAAAATAGCCTTAATTTCAGCATCTGTTTTTCCATCTTTGATGAATTGTTGGGTAGCGATGTGGACAAATTCTTGGTTTTTCTTAGTTAATTTTTGTAGATCAATCTGAGACATAGGAACTCCTCTTAGAACCATTTTTTATGGATGAGATAGAGAGTGAGCGAGACACTCATAGCAAAGGCGATAAAGACGATTAACCAGAAGGCATTTGGCTCTCCGTTTAGGGGGATTTCATTATCCTTAAAGTTCATCCCGTAGGCAGAAAAGACCATGGTTGGGATGGACATAACGATGGTCACAAGGGCCAAGGTTTTCATGATGTTGTTCTGGTTGTTAGAAATGATAGAGGCGAAGGTCTCTGTCATAGAATGCAAGACGTTTCCATAAATATCTGCCATCTCGATGGCCTGTTGAGTTTCAATCAGGGTATCTTCAAGCAGGTCTTCGTCTTCAAGGTATTTCTTGATATTGCTGGTTGAGCTGGTCAATTTTTTAATCACACGCTCATTTGTTTTGAGGGAAGCCTTGAAATAGACGATGGTTTTTTCCAATTCCATGAGCTCAATCAATTCTTCATTACGAGTTGATTGATGCAGTTGACTTTCGATTTGTTCACTCTTGCGGTCAATCGAACGAAGGGCTGTTAGGTAAAGTTCTGCATTGCGATAGAGAATCTGGAAGATGAAACGCGAACGCATGAAGGTGTAGAAATTACGCAATCGACGGTTGATAAAGACATCGAGGACCGGTAATGGTTCCAAACACGTAGTGATAATGGTTTCCTCGGTGATGATAATACCAAGCGGGATGGTTACGTAGTAGGTGCGGTTATTTCTTTCTTCTGTGACCGGCACGTCAACGATAATCAGGGTGTACTCGTCTTCAATCGTAATACGAGACATTTCTTCCGCATCGAGCGGTGCTCGAAGGTCGGCAATATCAATATCGAAGGCGTTAGCGATTTCGAGTGATTCATTTTGAGTCGGATTGACGAGATTGATCCAAGTACCCGGTTCAAGCGTATCGATCTCTTTAAATTCAGTTGTTGTAGAGAGAAAAACTTGTTTCATATCCCTTATCCTTTCTCATTTTTCATATTTTTTCACACCGTACTATTATACTATAAAATCGGCCTTTTTCAAAATAAATCTAACAAAAATCCTGTTGCTATTGGATTTTTACTTTGTCTTGAAATGTTGATTTTAAAATTTGCTCCCCTTTTTGCTCCCCCTATAGTGCTTTTAGTGCAGTTTCGTAGAATGAGACTGCTTTTTTTGCGTTCTCTTTTGAGAGGTGGCTATATATATCCATGGTCATTGATAAAGTGGAATGACCTAGGCGGTACTGGAGTTCCTTGTATGGTATTCCAGAGTTAAGCAAGAGACTAGCGTGAGTGTGACGGAATCCGTGAAATCCAATGTTAGGAACATCAGCACGCTTAAAATGTGTTTGCAATCTTCTTTTAAGTCTTGAACTGCTAGGATACTCATGAATGAAATCAGAAAATACTACACTTTCACGTTGCCCTATCTTCCAGGCCTCTTTAGTTTGGCGTAGTTTGTACTGTTTTAGCATGCTAACAGTCGCTTGATCTATATCTATATCCCGATAACTAGTCTTAGATTTTGGGCTATTGATTTCTAAATCCCGATTTAGTGTTTTGGTAACATGTACCACGGCATTATCTAAATCTATATCAGACCAGGAAAGAGCTAAAGCTTCATTGATACGGCAACCAGTAGCCAATAGGAACTTATAGAGCGTTGTCTCATAGTAGTAACGATATCTATCGCTATCTAAATTATCGAGATAACCAAGAAACTTTTTTAGTTCTTGATTTTCAAAGTGTTTTACCTTTCGGCGCTTTGCTTTCTGAGTGTTGCGAGGTAAAACAACATCACGCGCAGGATTAGACGGTATAGCTTGCATGGTTACGCCATACTGTAAGATACGTTTATTTAAAGCGTGTATCTTGTCATAGTGTAGAAAAGCCCCCTTTTCCCCTCTATTAGTCTTGTCAGCAAGTTCGTTGATAATTGACTGGATAAGTGGAGTAGTGAGTTTATCGAGCTTGTAAGCCCCGAAAATGGGCAATATATGATTATCGATTAACTTTCTAACATTGCCTTGAGTGTTTGGCTTAACCGTATTCTTATAACTTTCTAACCAGAGATTGGCTAATTCTTGATAGTTTTTTATGGTGCTAGCCTTTTGTCTAGTAGATCCTGTTTTTTGAAAAGCTATTTTTTCTTGAGTAGCTTTCTGCTTAACTTCTTTTTGTGTCCGCCCCGTTACCTTAGTTTTAACTTTCTTTCCTGTTACCTGGTCAACTCCTAGATATACATTAGCACGATAGACTTTACTACCGTCTTTTTTTATAACTTCAGTTATTTTCATGATTTAAACCTTTCTAAAATACATCAGCAGGCAAGCTATTATCAAAAAGGTTTTAGATTGTGGTTTATATCATGCTAGGGCTTCACAGATTGCCCTGTATTCAATTTTAAATAGTCAGACGGTAAATAATACCAGAGTAGGAAACAAGGCGGATATGGGGCTATTTATCGGCTAGGCGTTTTAGATTGTCCAGAGCTTTTTGATTGTTTTTGTAAAGTACCTCTAACTGTTCTTTGGCGATTCTATTGAGTTCAGTTAGGCGGTTGCTTTGTGATAGCCCTTGTTTTATCATTTCAGCGTTAAGACTTTGTAAATTATTAAGAACTAATAACTGTTCAATAGTGGCATTATCTCGCTGATTGCCGTCTTTTTCTGGGAAAGCTTTCTTGTATTCTTTGGCAGTCATACCGAACAAGGCAACATTAACCAAGTCAGCTTCAGAGGAGTAAGCGTATGATATTTGAGACGGCTGGAGTGTTGGGACAATATTTTCTTTAATTGCATCAGTTTGTATTGTGTAATTGAGTTTTGAAATATAGCGGTTCACTTGCCAATCTAACTGATTTCTATAGGCCTCTTCTTGTTTAAGCCGTTGATAGTCTTGAATGATGTAGAGTTTGAACTCTGGGGAAATCCAAGAAGCAAACTCAAAGGCTATGTCTGAGTGGGCATATGTTCCACCGTAACGGCCAGCTTTTGAAGTGATACCGATGGCGTTCATTCTTTCTATCCATTGTTTAGAAGTCATTACAAGCCTACCAGGTTCATTTCTAACCGTATGGAATTCCATACGGTTAAAATTTGGGTTATTAATACTTTCCCAAGTTGCTAAAAAATCTATAGTAGCGTAACTACTAAGCCAGTTTGATATGACTATTCTAGGATCTTCGCTATTTTTATATTTAGCTATATCGGTCAAGCTGATATAATCAGTATTATTGGCTAGTAAAGTGATTTCTTTACCGTTTGCGTTGATTTTAACCATGGTAGTCCTTTCTAAAACATTGTAAGTGGTTGATATTTGTTGACATCAATAAAATTAGTAGATATGGGGCTTATATAGGCTTGAAGCACGAACGAACCACGAGAATCCACGCGCTTCAGGATTGTTGAACATTGTGGCGCGTGGGCATGCTATAGGTCGCATTTTAAATTCAAGAGTGGTATAATAATGTTGTAATCATCTTATCGGGAGCGTCCTCTATAGTGTATAGAGAGTTAGCACCATCTGGTTCAATTAGGTTGATTATATTAGTCTTGATTAAAGGTAAGGGTATTGACTTACCTTTTTTTGTTGCTATTCTTCAATTTCGCTCATTTTTGCGCTTTAGTCTGTAAAATTGGCTTTCTATTCTTCAATTTCCCCCGTTTTTGCACAATAGACCATGAAAAGATGGTTGATATTGGCAAATATGGGGGATTTTTATCTATATAGACTTACGACTTTGCTGATGGCGTGATATTAGTCATCGTTATATGATTTATCGAAGAAGATAGTGTATCCGTTATTTTCTAAGAAATCAACAGCTTTAGTAAAGTCTTCATCTGCCACTTTTTCAAATAATTTCTTTTTATTTCCACTGTTTAAATCAGCAGTTAAAAGCATATTGTAAAAATTTTCAATTTCTTCATCGTTTAAAACGATTATATTTGATTTTAAGAACTTAACAAAGTTTCTAAATTTTTTGTTGTTTTGCTTTTCTTTTTTTAATTCAGCTTGATACATTAATTCAGCGAGTAAGTCACCTTCTTCTGTAAAAGCAAAATTCATTGCCTCTGTACCGGACATTTTAGAAATTTTTTGGCCTAATTCTTTTATTAAGCTAGAGTCATCCTCATACCCCAGCAGATACCCAACGCTTACCCCGAAGTAGTCAGCTAGTTGCTGGGCTTTTTCTGGTTTAATTTGGCGTTCCTCGTTTTCCCATCGCAATACGGTGATTTTAGATACAGAAATTTCATCAGCTAATCCTTGTTGGGTTAGCCCTTTTTGTTTTCTCAGTTCTTTCAATCTATTCATAATTTATCACACCTTTCACAGATGATTATATCTGATTTTTATAAAAGTATCAAGAAATGATACAAAAAATTCTAAAAAACAGTTGACAATTAACCGAAATGGATATATAATAAAACGAAAGTTATCCAAATTGGATACCACTCCCTTCAACCTTTCACACTTTCAATCTATTCATGGAGGGGGATTTTTTTAGAAAGGAGCAAATCTATGAGCAAACTACGAGGCTATCGGGTTATGTTAGGACTAACTCAGCAACAAATGGCGGACAAGCTAAAAATTTCTTTGCAGTCGTACAACAACAAAGAATTAGGTAAAACGCCATTCAATGACAAAGAACGCCTAGCGATTAAGTCAATGGTTGCAGAAATCAAATCAGATATAACCATAGATGAACTATTTTATAGCTAGAAAGGAGCAAACCGATGGAACTAGTCTATATGGACGGTAAAAAAGAGCCGTATACTACGAGTGCAATCATAGCTGAATGCGCTGGAATAAAACACCACGCAATACAGGAACACATTAGAAAACAAATTGGACGACTGGAGCAATTTGGAAAGGTGTCATTTAAAATGCGACCTTTACAAAGTGGCCAGAATACCAAGGACTATATTTTGAATGAGCAACAAGCAACCTTGTTAGTTACATTCTTAAAGAATACCGAGCAAGTGGCCAACTTCAAAACCAACCTAGTCAAAGCATTCTTTGAAATGCGTGAGGAACTTTCTAAGTTTCGTATGCAGAGGGCGCTAGAAAAGCCAAAAAGAAAAACCTTGCATGACAGTATTGAGAATTGGGAACAAGCCCCAAAGTACCCGCATAGCACCATGAACAACCTGCTACTAAAAGCAGTAACCGACAGGAACGCTAAGCAGTTAAGGGAAGAACGTGGGGGCTATAATGGCATTGATAGCTTGACCAGTGACGAGCTGGAGCAATACCAAGCATTTGAGGATATGGTAATAGCCATGATTGGCTTGAATATGAGTTATCAGGAAATCAAAGCTATGGCATTCAGAAATAAAAAAACACGCCAAAGAAGCGCGTGATTGCAACAAAAAAGGCTTAGCAATAACCACACCGCAAAGCCTTTCACACTAACACTAAAACGAATTTAACAAAAAGCAGGCAAGCTATTATCAAAGAGGTTTTAGTAAAGATTTATACCTAGATTATAGCATATCTAGGGCATTTTGACCATACGGAGAGCGCTAATTCTTTAAACTGGACACCACTTCCAAGCGTTCGCCAACTTGGGGCAATCGCCCAGCGTTTGGAGTGGTGCCAATCCTGTATAAGAAACGACATTAAAGGCCAACGGAGGAAAATATGATAGCAGATAAATTAGAAGCTATTTCAACAAATTTAGAAGAAATACAAGAAAGTCTTGTAGGGGCTGAAACTGCATTAGCTAAAAGAGAAATCAGTAGGGTATTGAACGACTTGGATGATGTTTACAATGAACTAAACAGTACAGAATATCGTGAAAAACAGCAAACACTTAAGGAACAGAAGGAAAGGATGAAACAGAGAGTAGTTTCTGAGGTAATAGGAGAATTGGAGTGGGAAGAACGCTCATTTTATGGAAATTATTGGGGTAACACTGATTTTATAAAACTGGTTTCTAGATTTGATGGATTTCTTTTCTTAACCACTTATCTAGCAGAATTGACCAAAGAGAATGTTTATCCTATGGATCAAAGTCAATTATTAAATTATGTATGGGAACTTTTAGCAGTTGATATTGCCAAGAAAAAACGAGGTAAAAAAAATCTCTTGGACTTATGGACAAGTTCGATTGGGTACACCCGTGGAATGATGATTCATGAGGAGGGTTAAAATGACACTAGACCTAGACAACATGACACAGGCAGAATTTGATGAAGTAATGGCTGAGATTAAAGCGAAACGCCCAAACCTCTTCCAGTTTATTGCTGATTTTGTAGATAGAAAGGTAAGCACCGAAGAGGTGGACGAGTTCCTGAAGATGGAGCGAACTGATCAAGTGGACTATATCAAGAATTACAAAGCGAGGGCATAACATGAATGAATTAGATTTGACCAACACACAAGCGGTAATCTTTATGGTGGTATCGATTGGCATATTGCTTTATCTAAACCACCGAGACCGCAAAAAAAGCGCCCAATTTGAGCGAGAAAACCAACAGACGATAGAAACACCTAGCGAGGATTTAAACCCTGATTATGGGCGATATATCCAGCTTGCAGGGGTAAGAGTTTACGGAGGAACTGAATGAGTCTATCAGAGAATGACAAACGAGTATTAAGACTAATCAAGGTAGGGGCTGAGAACTCCATAACAGGGGCAGAAATCAGCCTGATCACTAAGCTGGCAGAAAGAACCGTGCAAGATATTATCAGCCGTCTGATCACGCGCTACGGTGTTCCTATCATCGGGGTACGTCATGGGACATTTAGAGGATATTTTATCCCTGCTAACAAAGAGGAGTTACTGGACGGAGCAAAAGCATTCTATAACCAAGTACAGGAAGAACAGAAACGCCTAACCGTCCTTTTAAATGCTGATTTAGAGAGCTACAAGCAACTACTGAAGGGAGCTGATGAATATGTTTAGTCTTAGTAAAGAGAGCGAATATGAGCTAACTCATGGCGTTCTGGAGCTTGTGGAGAATTACCTGGAGGCGCGTGATACAGTCAAACCACGTTTGACAGGGTTAATCTCAGCCCAGGAGGCTATGGACGAGTTAGATATAAAGTACAAGACACTCCAAAAGTGGGAAGATGCTGGGCTAAGACGATACCAGCCCCCACTAGAAGACACTAGGAAAATCTATTATAAAATATCTGACATCTGGAAGTTTATGGGGGTGGAAAATGGCTAGCTTTGAAAGATTCCCCGGACAGAGAAAATCTGTCCGGACTACCAACGGCTACACTTGGAAAAATAGACAATTAACGCTTGAGCAACGAAAAGAGTTACAACAATTAAAGAAACTGAAAAAGAAACGATTGAAAAACCAGAAAGGATAACCAATGACAGAAATTAAAAAACTAGGACAAGTTCCTGCCGAGACAATAGGGCCATCTGCTAGCATTTTGACAGGATTGTTGAGACGCGGGCAAGTATTGGGTATATCGGCGCCAAGAAGATCCTTAAAGACTAGCGTAGTTATTTCCCTAGCTCTATCTTTAGCCCAGGGGAGTAATTGGCTAGAGTGGAAGAGTAAAAGAGCTTTCAACGTCTTGTATATCAATACGAATCATAAAGAAAACGACTGTTTTAGTAAGTTCATGCAGATTGCCCAACTTTTAGAAGTTGAGCAAAAAGATCTTGACAATATTTCTATCTTAACTCTTCCAAAGTCAACGGCCTTAGAAGATTTAGCCAAAGTTGTAAAAGATAAAGTACCAAACAACGCTTTTCAAGTGGTTATTATTGATAGTATTGATAATTTGAAACTACTGCAGTTCGGGGGCTCCTTAGGGGATTATTTGCAACAGATTAACCAACACGTAGGCGGTGGCCTGATCTATACACAAAGTCATAGAGATAGACCGAAAGGGACTACGGAAAGTTCAGACTTTGCCCAGTGGTCAGAGTCCCTAGCTCATTGCGATAGCTTGTTAGAATTTTTCAAGATGGAATTAGATCCCGAATTGTTACGCCTAGAGAGATTAGAAGCTGTCTGGGATTTGGCCAAGAATGTAATAACTACGCACAATAAAAGATATTTTCAGCTAAATGTAACAAATGACTATATCAATTTCAAAAACAAGAGAGCAACAAGCGAGGATTTACGAAACCATATAGAGGTAGCGCTGGAACATTTACCTACTGAACAAACGCGAGAAATTCTACAAAATTTTGATAACATAGATTTGCCATTAAAAACACGAACTTATTGGAGACTTGAAGCGGTCACCTCGGAAGTTGATTATGACGGGGAGAAAAATTTTCTTTTCTACTATCCACAGTTGATAAACGATAAGGAGAAAATATTAGCTTACCACGAACCAGGAATACCATTACCAAAGGATATTAAAGAAAAGGTGTTGGCTAATGAAGAAATTAGAGAAAGAGCGACGAATAAATTAAAATCTATGATAGCAGACTTTGAACAGGTAAATAATAGATTACCAAGAAAATCAGAGCTTTCACGTTTCGCAAAAATTAGTAGACCTAGCTTAGATAAACTAATTGAGGAATCTGATAATAATGTGGTGGTTATAGATGGATTGATACAAGAAAACCCAACTTATTAACAATTCAAAATGTGTAAAGACTTGTAAATTTTACAATGTAAAGACTTGTAAAAAGTTGTAAAAAAAGTGTAAAAATTTTACAAGATTTTACACCTTTACAAACGTAAAATTTACAACTCTTTACAACTCGGTGTAAAAGATGTAAAATAGCGTTTTTTTACATTTGTAAACTAATAAATAATACCTTTAAACCATTGGTTTTATGGGGTTTGTTGGAATATGTAAAGACTTGTAAAGCGTTGTAAAATTTTACAATGTAAACAGGGACAAAATCAGGGACACGACTAGAATAGCCTAGCGTCAATTCTAGTTTGTCCAAGTGTCCGTGAATTGTGGAAGTAAGAACAGGTACAGGAACAGGGGCGATTGAGCTACGCCCCCTGTAACCCTGTAACCCTGTCCTTCAACACTTCCACGGTGCGCGGGTGTAACTTGTAAAGAAATGGAGTAGGTAACTAGTGGTAAAGAAGAGATTAAAAAAACGAGTTATCCAGGATAAGCACTTTTTAGCATTCAAGACAATGCCCTACATGGAAAATATTGGAGAAGTTATTAAGTGGACTGGTGATAACGAACCGATGAGGTATATTTTTGATAAAGCAAGAAAATATCTAGTGTTCGATAAGCTAACCTGTACATGGCAAGGTATGAACTTTGGAAATCCATCTAGGGAATTGCTGTCTAAAACTCCACGATTAAGGCATAGCACAAAAAGGATATACGAGAAGATGGAGGAAAGAAAGTTGGATCTTCTTTCACCACAAGATGGAGAATCTGCTTCTTATATTTCTGACTGGGAAACTTTTAAAAACAGTGAGCTTATTCAGACTTTGAAGCATGAAGACCAACTACTAAAACATTTTGTAATTATAGCCATACAACAGGGATATATTATCCACGATGAACGTAAAAAACTTGTGGGGATTGACTATCGGAGTATAAAAAAAGGAGGAAAAACAACATGAAAATTAAACTATTTTATCAGAAATACAAGTAAAGCCTAGAGGATTTTGAAAGCCGGGTAAATGGTTTTATGGCAGGCGTTGAAGTTATTGACGTGAAATATACAGAGGCAACAGTGGGGAATAGTGAGGATATGGATACACTAACCAGTATGATGGTTCTATACAAATAGCATGAGAGGCTAAACATGGAAATACAAGAAGGCTTTATTTATTTCAAAAGTTATGGTATAATAAAACTGTTAGAGGTTCCAAGGTTTGGGAGTATCACGCTTAAAATACAAGACGGCGAGATTGTCTCCAGCGTGGAATCTAAAACAACAATATTTAAAAAGAATACTGACTGAAAAAATCAGAGGTATAGCATAAAGTAGAGTAATCTATTTTGGCTATGCCTCTTTTGTTTTTGGAAAGATTGGAGGAAAAAGAAATGCCAACATTGCAAGAAGTCAAAAACCAGATGGACAAAGTACGGACTCAATTAGAGATTTTTGATCGCTTTGATGAGGAAATCAAGAAAACCGAAAAAGAAGTTGAGGCTATTAAATCTAAGAAAGCTGAGTTACAAACTTTTGAAGATTTTAAGGCAGTCAATTCTAAAGAGAAATATATTGCTGATATGAAAGCACAAAGAACAAAACTCGAAAAAGAACGAATTGACTCAATAGTGGCAGACGCTAGAAAAATTAATGCGAAAGGTTATTTAGAGACAGCATTAGAACAAGATGAAACAGTGAAACGCCAGCGTCAAGAAATCAAACAGAAATCTATTGAGCTTTTAGAGTTGATTGCAAATTATAACGAAAACTACAAAAACACTGCTAAGAGATTGGCTGATGAGGTAAGAGAAACAGGTATCGAAGAGTTATTTGACCGCCTGAATACATCTCCAGAATATAGTGGAGTAAGTAAGCCTTACATTTACAGTGGTGTAGCTGGTTATATGGGAAACCAGCACCGCTATTTAGATCCGAGTGATGATTTGGCGTATTTTGTGAATCGTATTAACTATTTTGAGGGAGAACAATAATGAAAGATGAACATAAACAACTGTTTCAAGAAATCGAAGAAGAGAAGAGACAAGCTGACTTACTGCAGGGGCTTGCCAAGAACGTAGAAAGTATTTCAAAATCTTACGAAGAGGAAGCTGTAACCCTTGAAGAGTTTAAGGCTATGGGCTACAAGCGTAGACATGAACTATATGAGAAAGATAAAGCCTTGTATGATAAGCTACTGGGCAAAGAAAGACGTGGTTTATTAGGTTTGTGATGTGGAGGGGAGCAATCCCCTTTTTTTACATAAATCAGACAGAATTACACACGAGGTAGGGGAATGGTTAGAAGTTTAAAAGCAAGACTAGAAAAGTTAGAAGAGTATGCTGGAAAGACGGAATATGCAACAACTGATGAATGTATATCTTTATATGTGGATTGTTTAAGATTTGCTTTTCAGCAAGATGAAATAAAGATAGATATGGATGATTTTATTAAAACACCATTTAAAGATATTAAGCTAGCAGACTATAAGAAATCAAAAAAACGTATGGATGAACTTAGGGAAATGACTGGGATAAGTGAGTTTCCAGAATTAGACCAATAAAGTGAGGTGACTAGTATTTGACAGAATTAAGCAGAAAAAAAGAAATATTTATGGCCAATTATCTCATGACTGGGAATGTAAAAAAGCTAGTGAATTAAGTGGAATAACCAGAAGGACGGCTTACAATTACTTGAACGATGTAACTTTTAAGAGGGTTTACCGTGAAAGACGTAGCGAACAACTCAAGGAGTCTACTACGCTGTTACAGAATGCGAGTGTTGAGGCTGTAACCGTATTGAGGGAAATTATGCTAGATGAGACAGTAAGCCCTTACGCTAGACAACAAAGCGCCCAGAGCATTCTAAACATGGCTTATAAGGCGGTTGAAATGGTTGAAGTAGTAGAGCAATTAGAAATATTAGAGGCGAAGATACTAGATGAAGGCGATTAAAAACCGTTTAAATAAGTTGAATAAGTTAGCGGTGGTTGATGAAGTTGATACCGTGTTTTTGACGCAGATTGATACTGGACATTTTGAGGTAAGATATAGGATAGGTGGAAAAAATCCCAAAGATATTATAGAAGTCTATCCGACAAAAGAAGAAGCAGAAAAAGCTATTTCAGAAATTAAAAATACAAAAGGATTGCGGATATTCTGGGACAATATAGGTTTTTGTAATGAATAGAGCTTATCAGTTATCAAGCAGATAAGAGCAATAAAAACCCTCCTTAACTCCCTGAGAAATGACAAGCAGATAAGCAAAGAAATAACTTGCCTTAATTGCTTGCAGAATGACAAGGAAATAAGAGAGATAAAAACATCCCTTAATTGCTTATCAAACCACAAGGAGATATGGGGGGCTATCTCCCTCCCCACGCGCTTCTATGAGCTTCACACCGTCACTGTACATTTTTTCTCACGGGAAAGCATTTGAAGCTAGAGCGAACATAGAGAAAACGCAAATATTACACCAAAAAGGAGAGTCAACTTGACCATTAAAGAAATAGAGGAACAACTAAAAAGAGTAAAGAAAGGGAACGACCTTATCCAGAGACTGCAACTAAAGTACCAAAGTTTAGACAATGGACTATTATCTGGATCCAATCAATTCACTACAAGGGTAAAAACTAGCAAAACCAATACTACTGAGGATAAGATACTTGAAATCTTGGAACAAAAAGATGAGATAGTGGAGCAAATGAGCGCCCTTATAGACGAGCGGATAGCAACAATGAAATTAATAGATCAGCTAGATGAAATTGAAGAATGTTTGGTATTGACAATGATATATGTGAATAACCTACCTATGGCTGAGGTTTGTAAGGAGTTAAATTTTAGCAAAGTACAAATTTACAGAATTAAGAAAAAAGCCATTGAGAACTTGGCCAAGGTTAAAAATGCCAATCGATAAAGAAGAGACAACAAAGCAGGCCTACAGATTTCTGAAAAGCTATCACTCACTGGTTAAATTGAGCCTATACGGTCAAGATGGAGCATTTGAAGCCAAAGCGCTGGAATTGGTGCGCGTGATTGAAGCCTTCAGGGACAATCTGGACGATGTAAGGCGTGATATATTCTCCAATCTCTTTACAAGGCGAACTGGAGAGAGGTTAAAGATATGGCAGTTATACGAGGCATTGGGCATTGATAAGGCTGAGTATGAAAGTCTCAAAGCTGAGATACTGCTAGACTTTGCTAAAAGCTATCGAGACGGTGTATTGTTGATTGAATATTAGGATAGGAAAGTTTATAATGAAGTCATAGCGTAAGAGAAAATACTTAAAATTTTATGTGAAGTGTTTAAATTTGAATTTGGAAGGATTGAATGATATGGTTAAAAAAGATATTTATGATTGGCCAGAAGCCGAAGACGACAATCTGGATGAATTGTTAAAAAAAGCCTATGAACGAAATAAAAACAAAACTGTTGAGGAGTTAGATGACGAATGGGATGAATTTGTCAGGAGTCTAAAACTAGAATCAATTTAATTAAGCACCTAGAGAAATCTAAGTGCTTTTTGATATGAGTTATTTTTGCCTTTTATATACTACGTGGTATAATGAACTTATCAGCAATAAAAAAGCACGTTTGACCGTGCTAGTTTCTTGCCTGCTGAACTCATCGATTGATTGCCCTTTTGTGGGGCTTTTTTGCTCCCCTTTTTGCGTACTTTGGGGGAGCAAGTAGTAAAAAGTAATGTTAGTATTTTTTGTTCAAAAGCGCGTGATATAAGGGTTAGGAAGCCCTAAGGAAACATAAAATAAGAAGTTTTTTATTATACTATAAATTCATCCTTTTGGGTAATAGAATCTCACTTTTTTTGGTATAATGGTAAGCAATAATGGACTAGAAAGAACAAAGATGCAAGATAAAATTGTCATTCATGGGGCGCGTGCCCATAATTTAAAAAATATTGATGTGGAGATTCCACGAGACAAGTTGGTTGTCGTGACCGGCTTGTCAGGTTCAGGGAAATCCAGTCTGGCCTTTGATACCCTCTATGCCGAGGGACAACGGCGCTATGTAGAGAGTTTGTCAGCCTATGCTCGTCAATTCTTGGGAAATATGGAGAAGCCTGATGTAGATGCCATTGATGGTCTGAGCCCAGCTATTTCCATCGACCAGAAAACGACTAGCAAAAACCCTCGCTCGACGGTGGGAACAACGACTGAAATCAACGACTATCTGCGTCTCCTCTACGCGCGTGTGGGGACGCCTTACTGTATCAACGGGCATGGAGCTATCAAGGCCTCTTCTGTGGAGCAAATTGTGGATAAGGTTTTGGAGTTACCTGAACGCCAGCGCCTGCAAATTTTAGCTCCTGTCATCCGCAAGAAAAAAGGTCAACATAAGAGTGTTATTGAGAAGGTTCAGAAAGACGGTTATGTCCGTGTCCGTGTGGATGGGGAAGTCTATGATGTGACCGAAGTGCCAGAGTTGTCTAAGAGCAAGCAACACAATATTGATGTCGTAGTTGACCGTATTGTCATCAAGGAGGGCATTCGTAGCCGTCTCTTTGATTCCATTGAGGCTGCCCTTCGTATCGCAGAAGGTTATGTCATTATCGACACTATGGACGACTCTGAGTTATTGTTCTCTGAGCACTATGCCTGTCCAGTTTGCGGTTTTACTGTCCCAGAGTTAGAGCCACGTCTCTTCTCCTTCAATGCTCCTTTTGGTTCTTGTAGTGAGTGTGACGGCTTGGGCATCAAGCTGGAGGTGGATACTGATTTGGTGGTGCCAGATGCCAGCAAAACGCTACGCGAGGGAGCCTTGGCTCCTTGGAATCCTATCTCATCCAACTACTATCCAAACATGCTAGAGCAGGCTATGACAGCCTTTGGAGTGGATATGGATAAGCCTTTTGAGGACTTGTCAGAAGAAGATAAGAACTTGATTTTCTATGGTTCAGATGGCAAGGAATTCCATTTCCACTATGAAAATGAATTTGGTGGCGTGCGCGATATTGACATTCCGTTTGAAGGAGTTGTCAATAATATCAAGCGTCGTTATCACGAGACAAACAGCGATTACACTCGCACCCAGATGCGCCTCTACATGAATGAGCTGACCTGCGGAACCTGTCACGGTTATCGTCTCAATGACCAGGCCTTGTCTGTCCGTGTGGGCGGCGAGCAAGGGCCACATATCGGAGAAATTTCAGACCTGTCTATCGCAGACCACTTGGAGTTGGTGAGTCAGTTAACCTTGTCTGAAAATGAAGCCATCATCGCCCGTCCCATTCTCAAGGAAATCAAGGACCGCTTGACCTTCCTGAATAACGTGGGTCTCAACTATCTGACCCTATCTCGTTCAGCAGGAACCCTTTCAGGTGGGGAAAGTCAGCGCATTCGCTTGGCGACCCAGATTGGTTCCAACTTATCAGGTGTCCTTTATATCCTGGATGAGCCGTCAATCGGTCTCCACCAGAGGGACAATGACCGCCTGATTGCCAGTCTGAAAAAGATGCGCGATTTAGGTAATACCCTCATCGTGGTGGAACATGACGAAGATACCATGCGTGAGGCGGATTATCTGATTGACGTTGGTCCCGGTGCCGGTGTTTTTGGTGGGGAGATTGTTGCGGCAGGAACCCCTAAGCAAGTGGCTCGCAACAGCAAGTCTATCACAGGTCAGTACTTGTCAGGCAAACGTGCCATTCCAGTGCCAGACGAGCGCCGTACCGGAAATGGTCGTTTTATCGAAGTGACAGGTGCGCGTGAGAACAACCTGCAAAATGTCACAGCTCGCTTTCCACTAGGAAAATTCATCGCGGTGACAGGTGTGTCAGGTTCAGGGAAATCGACCTTAATTAACAGCATCCTCAAAAAAGCCATTGCTCAAAAACTCAACCGCAATTCAGACAAACCTGGTAAGTTTAAAACGATTACAGGGATTGAGCATGTAGACCGCTTGATTGATATTGACCAAAGTCCTATCGGACGAACGCCGAGGTCTAACCCTGCTACCTATACAGGAGTTTTTGACGATATACGTGACCTTTTTGCCCAGACAAATGAAGCCAAGATTCGAGGCTACAAGAAGGGGCGTTTCAGTTTCAATGTCAAGGGTGGTCGCTGTGAAGCCTGCTCAGGTGACGGGATTATCAAGATTGAGATGCACTTCTTGCCAGATGTTTATGTGGCTTGTGAAGTTTGCCACGGGACCCGTTACAACAGTGAAACCCTAGAAGTTCACTATAAGGAAAAGAATATCTCGCAAGTCTTGGATATGACCGTCAACGATGCGGTGGAGTTCTTCCAACACATTCCAAAGATTCAACGTAAACTTCAGACCATCAAGGATGTGGGACTGGGCTATGTGACGCTAGGTCAACCAGCTACCACCCTTTCTGGGGGAGAAGCTCAGCGTATGAAGTTGGCTAGCGAACTTCACAAACGATCGACAGGAAAATCTTTCTACATTCTGGATGAGCCGACGACAGGACTCCATACAGAGGATATCGCTCGCTTGCTTAAAGTCTTGGCTCGCTTTGTTGACGATGGCAATACAGTCCTCGTCATTGAGCACAATCTGGATGTTATCAAGACGGCAGACCATATTATTGACTTGGGACCTGAGGGCGGTGTCGGTGGTGGAACCATCATCGCAACAGGAACTCCAGAAGAAGTAGCGGCCAACGAAGCAAGCTACACAGGACACTATTTGAAAGGAAAGTTACATCATGAATAAACGCGTACAAGCATTTCTAGCTAAAATGCAAGAAAAAGAACTAGATGGTATCATCATCAACAATCTTAAAAACGTCTACTACTTGACTGGTTTTTGGGGGTCAAACGGAACAGTCTTTATCAGCCGTGATCGTCAGGTCTTGGTGACAGACTCTCGCTATATCATTGCGGCCAAGCAAGAAACCAGTGGTTTTGAGATTGTGGCTGACCGTGATGAATTGGCTGTCATTGCGGGTATTGTTAAGGACATGGGCTTGTCTCGAATCGGTTTTGAGGACGAGATTTCAGTCTCTTATTATCACCGTATGCAGGCAGCTTTTGCAGGTTTGGACTTGCTTCCACAGACTCAGTTTGTTGAAGGTCTTCGAATGATTAAGGATGAAGCGGAGATTGCAGCTATTCGCAAGGCTTGTTCTATCTCAGACCAAGCTTTCCGCGATGCGCTTGACTTTATTAAGCCAGGAAAGACTGAAATTGAGATTGCCAACTTCCTTGACTTCCGCATGCGTGAGTTGGGAGCATCTGGCTTGTCTTTTGACACTATCCTAGCCAGCGGTATCAACTCTTCTAAACCCCATGCCCATCCCATGCACAAACCAGTGGAATTGGGAGAAGCCATTACCATGGATTTCGGCTGCCTATATGACCACTATGTCAGTGATATGACACGAACTATCTACTTGGGGCATGTTAGCGACGAGCAGGCAGAGATTTACAATACGGTTTTGAAAGCCAACCAAGCCTTGATTGACCAGGCTAAGGCTGGCTTAGGTTTCCGTGACTTTGACAAAATTCCTCGTGATATTATCATCGAGGCAGGCTATGGCGACTACTTTACCCACGGTATTGGACACGGTATTGGACTGGATATCCATGAAGAGCCTTACTTTAGCCAAACTTCTACAGAAACTATTAAGGCAGGTATGGCATTGACAGATGAGCCAGGTATCTATATCGAAGGCAAATATGGCGTTCGTATCGAGGATGATATTCTGATTACAGAGACAGGTTGTGAATTATTGACCCTTGCTCCAAAAGAGTTGATAGTTATTTAAGAGTTAAACAACTCAAATGATTGACTTTTAAATTTTAAAGGTTTATACTGAAAGACGAAAACGGTAGGTGAGGCTACCATAGGGATACGGATGACTACCGCAAAGCAGTGGAGACACTACTCGTTGGTCAACAGTCCTGGTCGCGAAGGCCAAGACTAAGCTCATTACATTGCCCTATGGAGTTAAAGCTTGAACGAAAAACAGATAATTAGTTTTTTAATCCTGCCATTTTATGGTGGGATTTTCTACTGTTTAAATCAAAGAAAGGAGATAAACGATGCAAATTGACGATCATCCGGAACCGCACATACACAGCCAATCGCTGATTTGTGTCGTTCTGTCCTTATAAAGTGATTGGTCTCTGTGTATGAAACACATCATTCATACAGATAGGAGAAACCAATGAAAACTACAAAAGAAAGATTAGCAACAGCTATTCATACATCTTTAAACGAAACTCTATCTTTTTATAAGACAAGTCTAACAGGCTTGACTGAGGAGCAGGTGGAGAAAAATCGTGACCTATATGGCGAAAATACCATCACAAAGGGTCAAGAAGACAGTATCCTCAAAAAGATTTACGAATCCATTATCAATCCTTTTACGATTATCTTACTGGTCATCGCCGTGATTTCCTTGGTGACCAATGTCTGGTTGGCAAAACCAGGTCAAGAGGATCCGACGACTTCTATTATCATCGTTGTCCTAGTCCTCATTTCTGGTGGCATACGCTTTGTCCAAGAACTCCGTAGTGATAAGGCTGCGACCAATCTATCAAAAATGATTGTCAACACAGCGACTGTCATTCGTCAAGGAGAAATTCAAGAAGTACCTATCGATGATTTGGTAGTGGGTGACGTGGTTAAATTAAGCGCTGGAGACATGATTCCAGCAGATCTTCTTTTATTTGAGTCGCGCGATTTCTTTGTACAACAGTCGGGCTTGACAGGTGAAAGTGAATCGGTTGAAAAATTGGCCTTGACCAAGGCAACAGTTCAACAATCTGATAGTCTGCTAGAAGCAGAAGCGCTCTCCTTTATGGGAACCAATGTCTTGTCTGGTAGTGCCAAGGCCGTGGTTTTAGCAGTTGGTGATGATACCATGATGGGGGCCATTGAGCAGACTTTGAACACCTATGATGAGCCTACTTCGTTTGAACGGGAGATGAATAGTATTTCGTGGCTCTTGATTCGTTTGATGCTGGTCATGGTGCCTATCGTTTTCTTGTCCAATGGTTTAACAGATGGAGATTGGTTAGAAGCTGGCGTATTTGCTTTGAGTGTTGGTGTTGGATTGACACCTGAGATGCTTCCTATGATTATCACGGCCAGTCTAGCAAAGGGCTCCATCATTATGGCCAAGGAAAAAGTGGTTATCAAGAAACTCAATGCCATACAGGACTTAGGGGCGATTGATATTTTGTGTACAGATAAGACAGGAACTCTAACCCAAGACGAAATTGTCCTTGAATATCCCTTGGACATCCACGGACGCTTGGATTTGACCGTCTTGAGACGAGCTTATCTCAATTCTTATTTTCAAACGGGCTTGAAAAATTTGATGGACAGAGCCATCATCAAACGGACTGAAAAGGAAGCCAAAGAACACACCCTCTTACAAAATCTGGATCAAACTTTTCAAAAAATAGATGAGCTTCCCTTTGATTTTGAACGTAGACGGATGAGTGTTATCGTTAAGGATGAACACGAAGTTGTTAGTTTGGTAACCAAGGGTGCCCTAGAGGAAATGTTGACGATTTCCAGTTATGCGGAATACCAAGGAGAGATTACTCCCTTGACAGATGTTATTAGAGAAGAAATTTTAGCAGAAGTCAGACAACTAAATCAACAAGGTTTGCGTGTCTTGGGAGTGGCCTATAAGTCAGGTTTGAGGGAAGGCCATGCCTATACAGTTGATGATGAAGGGGAGATGATTCTAACTGGTTATTTAGCCTTCCTAGATCCTCCTAAACCATCTGCAGCACCAGCAATTAAGGCTCTATTAGAACATGGAGTTCAAACAAAAATTTTGACGGGAGACAACGAAAAAGTTACCCAAGCAGTCTGTGAAAAGGTTGGTTTGGATATCAATCAGATGCTGTTAGGATCTGAAATCGATCAGATGAGTGATCAAGAATTGGCTCAAGCCGTGGAGGAGGTAACCGTCTTTGCCAAGCTTTCACCTGACCAAAAAGCAAGGATTATTTTGCAATTTAAGGCTAATGGTCATGCTGTAGGCTATATGGGAGATGGGATCAATGATGCTCCTTCTATGAAAGTTGCAGATGTGGGAATTTCTGTTGATACAGCAGTAGATATTGCCAAAGAAACAGCTGATGTTATCCTACTTGATAAGGATCTCATGGTGCTTGAAAAAGGACTTGTTGAAGGGCGTAAGGTCTATGCCAATATGACCAAATATATCAAAATGACAGTGAGTTCTAATTTTGGAAATATCTTATCCCTATTGGTCTCTGGAATCTTTTTGCCATTTTTACCAATGGCACCAGTCCATTTGATTATCCTAAATCTAGTCTATGATTTGTCTTGTATTGCCTTGCCTTTTGACAAGGTGGATAAAGATTTTTTGAGAAATCCGCATACCTGGGAAGCTAAGTCCATCACACGTTTCATGATTTGGATGGGGCCTATATCTTCTGCCTTTGATATTTTGACCTTTATTTTGCTCTATTTTATCATTGTACCCATGACGACAGGTCAAGTTTATGTTCATGGGGCAGAGTCTGCCGTAGGATTTATTGTCTTGTTTCAGACAGGTTGGTTTATCGAGTCCATGTGGTCACAGACCATGGTTATTCATATGCTGCGTTCAGCTAAAATTCCCTTTTTACAAAGTCGTCCGGCTTGGCTAGTCCTTGTGACAACCTTATTGGCTGCAGCCTTTGTGACCTTCCTTCCCTACAGTCCACTCGCAATCCTACTTCATCTAACTCCTTTAAAACCGATTTATTTCATCTTTTTACTTTTCATCATTATTTTGTATATGATTAGCGTGACAATTGTGAAAAAAATTTATATCAAGAAATATCAAGAATGGCTGTAAATTTTATTTTGTCAAGAAAAAAGTACGAAAATGACGAAAAAAGTCAAAAAAATTTAAAAATAGGTCGCAAGTCGGATGTTTTTTATGGTATAATAGACTAAACTGATAGTAACATGTAGCGAAAGGGGTAGGTACATGATTAAAATTTATACAGTCTCAAGTTGTACTAGCTGTAAAAAAGCAAAAACCTGGCTCAATGCCCACCAGTTAAGTTATAAAGAACAAAACCTTGGTAAAGAAGGAATTACGAGAGAAGAATTACTGGATATTCTAACCAAAACAGATAACGGAATAGCCAGCATCGTTTCGTCTAAAAATCGCTATGCCAAAGCCCTTGGAGTGGATATTGAAGATTTGAGTGTCAATGAAGTCCTTAATCTGATTATGGAAACACCGAGAATTTTAAAGAGCCCAATCCTTGTGGATGAAAAACGCCTGCAAGTTGGCTATAAGGAAGACGATATTCGTGCCTTCCTACCACGCTCTGTCCGTAATGTAGAAAATGCAGAAGCACGTTTGCGTGCAGCTCTATAAACATCAAGGCTGGGAGCAATTCCCAGTCTTATTCTATTTTAATTTCAAAAAGAAAGAAGAAAGAAATGAAAAAAATAGTTCTTGTTAGTCTAGCTTTCCTTTTTGTCCTGGTTGGTTGCGGACAGAAAAAGGAAACTGGACCAGCTACAAAAACAGAAAAGGATACGCTTCAGTCGGCATTGCCAGTTATTGAGAATGCTGAGAAGAATACAGTTGTGACCAAGACTTTGGTCTTGCCCAAGTCAGATGATGGTAGCCAGCAGACACAAACCATTACTTACAAAGACAAGACTTTTTTGAGCTTAACGATTCAACAAAAACGTCCAGTCTCAGATGAGTTGAAGACCTATATTGACCAACATGGAGTGGAAGAAACTCAAAAAGCTCTTCTTGAGGCGGAGGAGAAGGATGAGTCCATCATAGAAGCTCGTAAATTGGCAGGATTTAAGCTTGAAACCAAATTATTGAGTGCAACAGAACTTCAAACAACAACTAGTTTTGATTTTCAAGTTCTGGATGTCAAGAAGGCTTCTCAGTTAGAATATTTGAAGAATATTGGCTTAGAAAATCTCTTGAAGAATGAACCAAGCAAATATATTTCAGACAGATTGGCAAATGGCGCGACAGAACAATAGAAAATCCAAATAAATAGACTGCCTGAATTGTAGAACGTAAGGAATTATGCTATAATGGTACTATTCTAAGGAAAGAGGGTGTTAGAATGGGATTTACTGAAGAAACAGTACGTTTTAAATTGGACGATTCCAATAAAAAAGAAATTAGCGAAACTTTGACTGATGTCTATGCTTCGTTGAACGATAAGGGCTACAACCCAATCAACCAAATCGTAGGTTACGTATTGAGTGGAGACCCTGCCTACGTTCCTCGTTATAATAATGCACGAAATCAAATCCGTAAGTATGAGCGTGATGAAATCGTTGAGGAATTGGTCCGCTACTACCTTAAAGGACAAGGAGTCGATCTGTAACCTATGAGAATTATGGGATTGGACGTCGGTTCAAAAACGGTAGGGGTGGCGATTAGCGATCCGCTCGGTTTTACGGCTCAAGGACTTGAAATCATCCAAATCAATGAGGAGCAAGGCCAATTTGGTTTTGACCGCGTTAAGGAGTTGGTTGATACTTATAAGGTGGAACGATTTGTAGTGGGCTTGCCTAAAAACATGAACAATACAAGCGGACCGCGCGTAGAAGCTAGTCAAGCATACGGAGCAAAGCTAGAAGAGCTTTTTGGTTTACCAGTAGACTATCAAGATGAACGCTTGACAACAGTGGCCGCTGAGCGTATGTTGATTGAACAAGCAGATATCAGTCGCAATAAGCGCAAGAAAGTCATTGATAAGTTAGCAGCTCAGCTGATTTTACAAAATTATTTAGATAGAAAATTTTAATATAATATAAAGGAGAGGCTATGTCACACGATCATAACCACGACCACGAAGAACGTGAACTAATTACACTAGTAGATGAGCAAGGAAATGAAACCTTGTTTGAAATCCTTTTGACGATTGATGGAAAAGAAGAATTTGGTAAAAACTATGTTCTTCTAGTACCAGTTAACGCAGAAGAAGACGAAGACGGACAAGTTGAAATCCAAGCTTACTCATTCATCGAAAACGAAGATGGAACAGAAGGCGAATTGCAACCAATCCCAGAAGACTCAGAAGACGAATGGAACATGATTGAAGAAGTCTTCAACAGCTTTATGGAGGAGTAAAAACATCCAGTGGACGTGTTTAGCCCTGCGCTAGAAAATAGAAACGCAGGCATATCCAGTGAACATTTTTACCCCAGTTCCTTAAAATAAGAGAGAACTGGTAAGTCCGGGGGACGTTTTTAGCCTGACGCTAAAAATAAAGACCGTAAGTAAGTCTGGGAGACTGTATCAGCCCAACTCCTAGAAATTGGAAGAGTTGGAACGTCCGGAGGACGTTTTTACCCCAAGTTAATATTCATAGTTGCTAGTGATTAGCTAACCAGGTGAGAGGTCGGGACGAAAATCCTGGCCTCGTTTTTGTTAGTTATGAGACTTTATTGAGGCAGTTGATTGAACCTGTAATTAAGGAGATGTATATGTTTGAAGTAGAAGAATGGCTCCATAGTCGGATTGGTTTGAATTTTCGATCAGGTTTGGGTCGAATGCAGCAAGCGGTGGATTTGTTAGGAAATCCCGAGCAGTCTTATCCTATTATCCATGTAACAGGGACTAATGGGAAAGGATCTACCATTGCTTTTATGAGGGAGTTATTTATGGGGCATGGTAAAAAAGTCGCGACCTTTACCTCCCCTCATATCGTCTCTATCAATGACCGAATCTGCATTAATGGGCAACCTATAGCAGACGCAGACTTTATCCGTTTGGCTGAGCAGGTCAAGGAGATGGAGAAAACGCTTCTGCAAACCCATGACCAGTTGTCCTTTTTTGAATTGCTGACCTTGATTGCTTTCCTCTACTTTAGGGAGCAAGAGGTGGACTTGGTTTTACTAGAAGTGGGAATTGGTGGCTTACTTGATACGACTAATGTGGTAACTGGAGAGCTTGCTGTCATCACTTCCATCGGGTTCGATCATCAAGAAACTTTGGGCGATAGTCTAGAAGCAATCGCAGAGCAGAAAGCTGGTATTTTCAAGGCTGGTAAGAAGGCAGTGATTGCGAAATTGGCTCCAGAAGCTAGGCTTGTCTGTCAGAAAAAAGCAGGATTTTTAACTGTTGACCTTTATCAGGCAGGTCAAGATTTTTCAATGCTGAATGGGGATTTTTCAAGTTCTTTACTAAATATTTCGCAGTTGAAAATAGGCTTAGAAGGAGCTTATCAGCAGGAAAATGCAGCCTTGGCGTTGCAAACTTTTCTTCTTTTTATGGGAGAAAGAAAGGAATCTGTTGATGAGCAGGTTGTAAGAAAGGCTTTGGAGAAGACCCATTGGGCTGGCCGTTTGGAGCGTATTTGTCCTCAGATTTACTTGGACGGTGCTCATAACCTTCCTGCCTTGACTCGCCTGGTGGAGTTTATCAAAGAAAAAGAGCAGGAAGGCTATCGTCCTCAAATCCTATTTGGAGCCTTGAAACGTAAGGATTATCAAGGGATGTTGGCTTATCTGACTGAGAATTTGCCTCAGGTGGAACTCAAGGTGACTGGTTTTGACTATCAGGGAGCTTTGGACGAAAGGGATGTGACAGGTTACGATATAGTTTCTTCTTACCGAGAATTTATCAGCAGTTTTGAAGAAAGAGCAGATACGCAGGACTTGTTATTCATTACAGGGTCTCTCTATTTTATCTCAGAAGTACGGGGCTACCTACTGGGGCATGAGCAGATGAATTGAACTCCTTTTTTGAACTTGTTATACTAGGGGAATTGCTGGTTAGAGAAAATTTCTCTAAATTGGTAGCAGAAAGGAAATCCATCATGAAATTAAAAAGATTCACACTTTCTCTTGCTTCTCTAGCAAGTCTTAGTCTCTTAGTAGCTTGTTCACAAAGAGCTCAACAGATTCAACAACCAGCAGCTCAAGCGCAAACACAACAAACTCAGCAATCACAACCTGCTGCTTCATCGTCTACAGAAAATACAAACTAGGTAGCAACAAGTTCTTCACAAAATGCGCCCGAGGCTCAACCGACCGATATTGATGGAACTTATACTGGTCAGGATGAAGGAGGCCGTATCACTTTGGTAGTGACTGGTACAACTGGTACATGGACTGAGTTCGAATCTGACGGGAATCAGAAAGTCAAACAGCTCACATTTGATGCAGCAAATCAACGCATGATTATTGGCGATGATGTCAAAATTTACACTGTAAACGGTAATCAAATCGTCGTAGATGATATGGATAGAGACCCATCGGACCAAATCGTTTTAGCTAAATAAGACTATGCAAGTAGAAAGTGCTGGATTTTTCATCCTTTTTACTTTTACCTAGAAAATAATCATAAATACTTGCCTTCTGTCGAATACCTGAGTTATACTAGTATCAATTACCTGTTTTTAGCATTCATACTCTTCGAAAATCAAATTCAAACCGCGTTAACGTCGCCTTGCCGTACTCAAGTACAGCCTGCGGCTAGTTTCCTAGTTTGCTCTTTGATTTTCATTGAGTATCAAAATATCAAGGAGGGGATATGAAATATAGAAAATTTCAATTATTGATGTCCAAGTATGGCTTTAGTCTTTCGATTATGCTACTTGAACTGTGTCTTGTTTTTGGTCTCTTTCTTTATTTAGGACGCATGGCTCCCATTTTATGGATTACTGTCCTCATTCTACTGAGTATCATCACAATCATTTCGATAGTCAACCGTAATACGACTCCTGAGAATAAGGTAACCTGGTTATTAGTAGCCTTTGTGCCAGTATTTGGCCCCTTGCTCTATCTGATGTTTGGTGAGAGGAGATTGTCCAAAAAAGAAATCAAACAACTGAAGAAGCTAGGCTCCATGCATTTCCAAGAAGCAAATAGCCAGCTACTAAAAGAGGAATTAAAAGAAAGTGACAAGGCGGCATATGGCGTCATCAAGTCCTTATTGAGTATGGATACCAATGCCGATGTCTATGATCAAACTGCCTCTACATATTTTCCTAGCGGAGAAGCCATGTGGAAAAAGATGGTAGAAGATCTTAAAAAGGCTGAGAAATTTATTTTCTTGGAATATTACATTATAGAAGAAGGTTTGATGTGGAATCGTATTCTAGAAATCTTGGAGCAAAAGGTCGCTCAAGGCATTGAGGTTAAACTGCTCTATGATGATATTGGCTGTATGGCTACTTTAACAGGAGATTATGCACATCGACTTCGTCAGCTGGGCATCGAGGCCCATAAATTCAATAAAGTTATTCCTCGTTTGACAGTGGCCTATAATAACAGAGATCATAGAAAAATATTGATTATTGATGGTCAGATAGCTTATACAGGAGGCATTAACTTAGCCGATGAGTACATTAACCACGTCGAGAGATTTGGTTATTGGAAGGATAGTGGAATTCGCTTGGACGGACTAGCAGTAAAAGCCCTGACACGCTTGTTTTTAACCACTTGGTACATCAATCGAGGAGAGATTAGTGATTTTGATCAATATCATTTAGAAAATCATTCTATCCCAAGTGACGGTTTAACCATTCCATACGGGAGTGGACCCAAGCCAATTTTTCGAACGCAGGTAGGAAAAAAAGTTTATCAGAGTTTGATCAATCAAGCAACGGAATCGGTCTATATTACGACACCTTATTTGATCATAGACTATGATTTAACAGAGACAATCAAAAATGCTGCTATGAGAGGGGTCGATGTTCGGATTATCACCCCTTACATACCAGATAAGAAGTTCATTCAGTTAGTCACAAGAGGGGCTTATCCAGACCTTCTTTCTGCTGGAGTTCGGATTTATGAGTATAGTCCAGGTTTTATTCATAGTAAGCAGATGTTGGTAGACGAAGATTTTGCGGTGGTGGGGACAATCAATCTCGACTACCGAAGCTTGGTACACCATTATGAAAATGCAGTCTTACTCTATAAAACTCCTTCTATAATGGAAATAGCCCGAGATTTTCAAAATATATTTGCAGATTCTCAGGAAGTCTATCCTCATTCTATCAAAACAAGCTGGTATCAAAAACTTGTAAAAGAAATCGCCCAGTTATTCGCTCCAATCTTATAAGAAATCTAGGACTGAGGACACAAACCAGTCCTATTTTTCTTGCCTTTTACGAATAGAAAGATATAGGAGGAACGATGCTGACTCAGAAAGAATTGGATTATATCATAACATTTAAACAGACACATTTACACCGTTTTCGGGAAATTGAAACCTTTGTGAAACTATGCAAAAAATCACTCAAACAGCCATCGCAAGCTGACAATCCTAGGACTTTTTGATATACTAAGACAGATAAATTGAATAGGAGAAACGATATGAGTGTGTATGGTAGAGTAGAAGAAGTTCATCAGGAGAATCGTGAACCTCTAGAATACCAAATCAAACAAGAATCGCATCATCGTGAATCAAGTCGTCTTCCTTTGGTGAAAATTTTACTATGGAGTACGCTTGTAACGGGGATAACTCTAGGAGTACCGCTATTACTCGATTTAATGAGTGCACAGGAAGTGCAGGATTTTTATACAGGTTGGGCCCTTCATCAGGCAGGGAAGATTTACAGCGATTATTATGGAAGTCAAGGTTTGCTTTATTATTTGCTGACTTACGTGACTCAGGGCGGATTTTTCTTTGCCATCTTTGAGTGGTTAGCCTTGGTAGCAGGAGGATTTTTCCTCTTTCGATCGGCAGACACCTTGACAGAGCAAGGAGACCAAGCTGGACAAGTGGTGACTATTTTTTACATGCTAGTTACAGGTCTTGCTTTTGGTGGAGGTTATGCGACTCTTTTAGCGCTTCCTTTCTTATTAGCAGCCTTTAGTTTAGTTGCGACTTATCTAAGCAATCCAAGCCATGATAAGGGATTTGTACGGATTGGGCTGGCTTTGGCAGGAGGATTTTTCTTTGCTCCCTTATCATCGCTCCTGTTTATTGCTGTAGTGAGTTTAGGCTTGTTGGTCTTTAACCTTGGGCATAGACGCTTTGCGCATGGGTTTTATCAGTTTCTTGCAGTGGCTTTAGGTTTTTCACTTATCTTTTATCCAACTGCCTACTATAGTGTTGCAACAGGAAGTTTTGGGGATGCCATTAGTGGTATTCGTTATCCTATTGACAGTATTAGCTTTGATTTCACTTCTAAAATTTTAGAGAATATGGCTTTTTATGGCTTGTTGTCCCTTGGTTTGGGATTTGTGGTTTGTATCTTTTTAGGTCTCTTTCAATCCAAGCCCTCTAAACTATACGTCATTTCGGTTCCTGCAAGTCTTGTGACAATTTTAGGTTTG
Source organism: Streptococcus sp. 3109 (assembly GCF_013276905.1). Lineage (NCBI taxonomy): Bacteria > Bacillati > Bacillota > Bacilli > Lactobacillales > Streptococcaceae > Streptococcus > Streptococcus sp. 3109. The sequence goes on from NZ_VMLY01000011.1 coordinate 121,452, forward strand.
ATTTTGCTTTTCTTTTCACAAGAGCCTCTGCACGCTTCTTATTTGATGGTCGTCTTCCCTGTTTTCCTACTTTTATTGGTAACCAATATTAAGAGTCAACAGAGGGGGCGTAGTGTTAGAAGAAGACGAAGAGAAACGCCAGTTAGCCTATGGAGTCGTTTCTTCAAAGGAAATCTATATCTGCCAGTTTTAGGGCTTGTCTATCTTTTGTCTGTTCCTTTTTTGATGAAGTTTGTTCTTTATCCGGTACCTTATCAAGAACGTGATCGTCTTGCTGATTTGGTAAAAGAGGAGACAAATACGGAAGATGCTATCTATGCATGGGATGATACTGCGACTCTTTATCGTAAGAGTGAGCGCTTGTCGCCATCGGCGATTTTGTCTCCCGTGCACTATACAGCAACTGAGGAAAATCGGAATAAGTTACTCAATGACTTGAAAGAAAAACAACCTAAGGTGATTGTGGTAAATGACAAGGTGCCAGTCTGGTCTGAAGTAGAAACAATCTTGAAAGAAAATTACCAACAAGTAAAGACTGATTACTCAGAGTTTAAAGTCTATAAAATCAAATAACCAAATCAATATCTTGTGTATTTTTAAAAATTTTAGGATTTTTAACACAAGATATTGATTTTTCTTTTTAGAGTGGTATAATACTTTTTAGAAAGAACATTTTAGAAAAGAGCATGCATATGATTGCACTAGAAGAAAAAATTACAATTTTGCCAACTCTCTTCGTCGAGAAACGAGATGGGAGACGTGTTGTATTTGATGTGGATAAGATTGACAAGGCTCTCCACAAGGCGGCAGACAAGGTTATGGATGTGACACCCTTAGTCGAAAAGCGCCTAAATGCTCTGACCGAGCGTATTGTCACAGAAATTCATAGTCGCTTTCCACAGGGAGTTAAGATTTACGAAATTCAAAATATCGTAGAACATGAACTGCTTGAAGCCAAAGAATATGCGCTGGCTGAGGAGTATATTACTTATCGGACACAGAGGGATTTTGAGCGTTCAAAAGCGACGGATATCAACTTTAGTATCCATAAACTACTCAACAAAGACCAGGCAGTTGTCAATGAAAATGCCAATAAAGACAGCGATGTCTTTAATACCCAGCGTGATTTGACAGCGGGTATTGTTGGGAAATCAATCGGACTGCAAATGCTTCCTAAGCATGTAGCCAATGCCCACCAAAAAGGGGATATCCATTATCACGATCTGGACTACAGCCCCTATACACCTATGACCAACTGCTGTTTGATTGATTTCAAGGGGATGTTGGAAAATGGTTTTAAGATTGGAAATGCAGAGGTAGAAAGTCCCAAGTCTATCCAGACTGCGACAGCTCAGATTTCGCAAATCATCGCAAACGTTGCTTCTAGCCAGTATGGCGGCTGTTCAGCTGACCGTATCGATGAAGTTTTGGCGCCTTATGCAGAGAAGAATTATCAAAAACATCTCAAAGATGCAGAAGAATGGGTCTTGCCTGAAAAACGGGAAGATTATGCTTGGGAGAAAACTCAAAAAGACATCTATGATGCTATGCAATCTCTCGAGTATGAAATCAATACTCTCTTCACTTCAAACGGACAAACGCCTTTTACTTCTCTAGGCTTTGGTCTAGGAACTAGTCGCTTTGAGAGGGAAATTCAAAAAGCTATCTTGACCATTCGGATCAAGGGGCTCGGTTCAGAACACCGCACAGCTATCTTCCCTAAACTTATCTTCACGCTTAAAAGAGGACTCAACTTGGAGGAAGGGACACCCAACTACGACATCAAGCAGTTGGCTCTAGAGTGCGCAACCAAACGGATGTACCCAGATGTTTTGTCCTATGATAAGATTGTTGACTTGACAGGTTCTTTTAAGGTACCTATGGGTTGCCGTTCTTTCCTTCAAGGATGGAAAGACGAGAATGGCGTAGAAGTCAATTCAGGTCGGATGAATTTAGGTGTTGTGACGGTCAACCTTCCTCGTATTGCCCTCGAGTCTGAGGGTGACATGAATAAGTTCTGGGAAATCTTTAACGAGCGTATGAATATCGCTGAAGATGCTCTGGTTTACCGTGTCGAACGAACTAAGGAAGCAACACCAGCAAATGCTCCTATCCTGTATCAATACGGTGCTTTTGGTCATCGTCTAGGTAAAGAAGAAAGCGTTGACCAGCTCTTTAAGAATCGTCGTGCGACAGTTTCACTGGGCTATATCGGCTTGTATGAAGTAGCGACAGTTTTCTTTGGTAACAGCTGGGAAAGCAATCCAGATGCTAAGGAATTCACGCTAGACATTATTCGAGATATGAAACGCCGTGTAGAAGAGTGGTCTGACCAATATGGATATCATTTTTCTATCTACTCAACACCGTCTGAAAGTTTGACAGACCGTTTCTGCCGACTAGATACAGAGAAGTTTGGTTCTATTCCTGATATTACAGATAAGGAATACTACACTAACTCTTTCCACTACGATGTTCGTAAAAATCCAACACCGTTTGAAAAATTAGACTTTGAGAAAGTCTATCCAGAAGCGGGTGCGTCAGGTGGTTTCATTCATTATTGTGAGTATCCAGTCCTCCAGCAAAATCCAAAGGCCTTGGAAGCTGTCTGGGATTACGCTTATGATCGTGTGGGATATTTGGGAACCAATACTCCGATTGATCGTTGCTATAAGTGTGATTTTGAAGGAGATTTTGAACCAACTGAGAGGGGCTTTGCTTGTCCTAACTGTGGCAATAGCGACCCTAAAACAGTAGACGTTGTTAAACGGACTTGTGGCTATTTAGGCAATCCTCAAGCAAGACCTATGGTCAACGGCCGTCACAAGGAAATCGCTGCGCGTGTCAAACATATGAATGGCTCAACGATTAAAATAGCTGGCCACCAAGTAACAAATTAGAAAGAAATAAAATGGGGAAATATCAATTAGACGATAAGGGTCGCGCACAAGTGACTCGTTATCACGAGAAACACTCTAAAGGTGGAGCTGATAAGAAAGAACGCTTGCTCAGCCTCAGAGAACAATTTTTAAACAAGAACAAGAAAAAATAAAAGTGAGAGTCAGCTCTCGCTTTTCTCATAGTGGGAGGTAAGGATGGAATTACGCAGACCAAGATTAGCAGATGAAGAAACAGTTTTAGAGATGATGGCAGAGTTTGAAAAGAGCCAATCAGCCCATGATGGCGGATTTTGGGATACAGAGAACTTTGTGTATGAAGAGTGGTTGGAAACAAATATGCAAAAAGAAATGGGAATAAACTTGCCTGAAAATCGTGTTCCTTCTATTCAATTTGTATCATTTGATGATGCAGGTCATGCTCTAGGATTTTTGAATCTGCGATTGAGACTGAATGAGGGTTTACTGAATTATGCTGGCCACATTGGCTACTCCATTCGTCCATCTGAAAGAGGCAAGGGTTATGCAAAAGAGACTCTCCGTCAGGGCTTGCAAGTTGCTAAGGAAAAGAACATCAAGAAAGCTCTAGTGACCTGTAGCGTGAAGAATCCTGCTAGCAGAGTAGTTATTCTAGCAAATGGAGGTCTCATTGAGGATGTTCGCAATGGTGTGGAGCGTTATTGGATAGAGGTAGCGAATGAATAATCCAAAACCACAAGAATGGAAAAGTGAGGAACTCAGTCAAGGGCGTATTATTGATTACAAGGCCTTCAACTTTGTGGATGGAGAGGGTGTGCGTAACTCTCTCTATGTATCAGGCTGCATGTTTCACTGCGAGGGGTGTTATAATGTTGCGACTTGGTCTTTCAATGCAGGAATTCCCTACACAGCAGAATTAGAAGAGCAAATCATGGCAGATCTTGCCCAGCCTTATGTTCAGGGGTTAACCTTACTGGGAGGGGAACCCTTTCTCAATACGGGAATTCTCTTGCCACTCGTGAAACGTATCCGGAAGGAATTGCCAGATAAAGACATCTGGTCCTGGACGGGCTATACTTGGGAAGAAATGATGTTGGAAACTCCAGATAAATTGGAACTCTTATCACTGATTGACATTCTTGTCGATGGACGATATGATCGAACTAAGAGGAATCTTATGCTCCAGTTTCGAGGTTCGTCCAATCAACGCATCATAGATGTGCAAAAATCGCTCCAAAGTGGGCAAGTAGTGATTTGGGACAAGCTTAATGATGGAAAAGAAAGCTATGAACAGGTGAAGAGAGAATGAAGAAAAAAGACCTGATAAAACAACTGGTTTCAGAGATAGAAGCTGGAAAAGTCAAAACACTGGGAATATACGGTCATGGAGCTTCAGGTAAATCAACCTTTGCACAGGAATTGTACCAAACCCTAGATTCTGCAAAGGTAAACTTATTGGAAACCGATCCTTACATTGCTTCAAATCGTCATTTAGTGGTGCCAAAGGAGACTCCAGACCAAAAAGTGACCGCTTGTTTACCTGTGGCACATGAATTGGCAAGTTTAGAAAGAGACATTCTCGCTTTAAAGGCTGACATGGATGTCTTAACAATTGAAGAACCTTGGAAGGCTAGTGAGGTCTTGTCTGGAGCAAAACCGATTTTGATTGTCGAAGGGATGTCTGTTGGCTTTTTACCCAAAGAACTCTTTGACAAAACCATCTGTTTCTACACGGATGAGGAGACCGAATTAAAGCGGCGCCTTGCTAGAGATACGACTGTGAGAAATCGCGATGCATCCTTTATATTGGCTAGCCATCAGATGAGACGGGAGCAGTATCTGCTATACTATAAAGAAACTGAGTCAAGGGCGGACATTCTAGTGGACCAATCAGAAGGTAAATTTGAGGTCAAGAGGAGTCAGTTTATATAGAAGAAAATCCCTAATTTTAAAAAGAAAAAATAGGAAAACAGTTTCATCGCAAAAAAACGAAAAAACAGCAACAAATCCCTTGCAATCGCAGGGGCTTTGTGTTATTCTATTATGGTGCTGTAAATTACAGCCTTAGCTTTGATGCAAGAGGTTGCGACACGCTCGGTTGCATTGCCACGCAACACCGCGTCGGTTTTCTTGTGGAGCTAGCCTATTATCTTAAATAGACGAAAAGGAGAAAAAGATGGCAAACAAAAAAATCCGTATCCGTTTGAAAGCTTACGAACACCGTACGCTTGACACAGCGGCTGCAAAAATCGTAGAATCAGCTACTCGTACAGGTGCACAAGTTGCGGGTCCAATCCCACTTCCAACTGAACGTAGCCTCTACACAATCATTCGTGCGACTCACAAATATAAAGACTCTCGCGAACAATTTGAAATGCGTACACACAAACGTTTGATCGATATCGTTAATCCAACTCAAAAAACAGTTGATGCTTTGATGAAATTGGATCTTCCAAGTGGTGTAAACGTAGAAATCAAACTTTAATCTAAAGCTTGATACCTTGAGCATAAAAAACGCTCGTTAAAAACTTTTTGAATAAAAAATATAGAAAAGGAACTATTTTCTCATGACAAAAGGAATCTTAGGGAAAAAAGTGGGAATGACTCAAATCTTCACTGAAGCTGGCGAATTGATCCCTGTAACAGTTATTGAAGCAACTCCAAACGTTGTTCTTCAAGTTAAAACTGTTGAAACAGACGGATACAACGCTATCCAAGTTGGTTTCGATGACAAACGCGAAGTATTGAGCAACAAACCTGCTAAAGGACATGTAGCGAAAGCTAACACGGCTCCTAAGCGCTTCATTCGTGAATTCAAAAACGTTGAAGGCTTGGAAGTTGGTGCTGAAATCACAGTTGAAACATTCGCAGCTGGAGACGTTGTTGACGTAACTGGTACTTCTAAAGGTAAAGGTTTCCAAGGTGTTATCAAACGCCACGGACAATCACGTGGACCAATGGCTCACGGTTCTCGTTACCACCGTCGTCCAGGTTCTATGGGACCTGTTGCACCTAACCGCGTATTCAAAGGTAAAAACCTTGCAGGACGTATGGGTGGCGACCGCGTAACAATTCAAAACCTTGAAGTTGTACAAGTTGTTCCAGAAAAGAACGTTATCCTTATCAAAGGTAACGTACCAGGTGCTAAGAAATCTCTTATCACTATCAAATCAGCAGTTAAAGCTGGTAAATAATAAAGAAAGGGGAAATCAGTCACAATGGCAAACGTAACATTATTTGACCAAACTGGTAAAGAAGCTGGCCAAGTTGTTCTTAACGATGCAGTATTTGGTATCGAACCAAATGAATCAGTTGTGTTTGATGTGATCATCAGCCAACGCGCAAGCCTTCGCCAAGGAACACACGCTGTTAAAAACCGCTCTGCAGTATCAGGTGGTGGACGCAAACCATGGCGTCAAAAAGGAACTGGACGTGCTCGTCAAGGTTCTATCCGCTCACCACAATGGCGTGGTGGTGGTGTTGTCTTCGGACCAACTCCACGTTCATACGGCTACAAACTTCCACAAAAAGTGCGTCGCCTAGCTCTTAAATCAGTTTACTCTGAAAAAGTTGCTGAAAACAAATTTGTAGCCGTTGATTCTCTTGAATTTACAGCTCCAAAAACTGCTGAATTTGCAAAAGTTCTTGCAGCATTGAGCATCGATTCTAAAGTTCTTGTTATCCTTGAAGAAGGAAATGAATTCGCAGCTCTTTCAGCTCGTAACCTTCCAAACGTGAAAGTTGCAACTGCTACAACTGCAAGTGTTCTTGACATCGCAAATAGCGACAAACTTCTTGTCACACAAGCAGCTATCTCTAAAATCGAGGAGGTTCTTGCATAATGAATTTGTATGATGTTATCAAAAAACCTGTCATCACTGAAAGCTCAATGGCTCAACTTGAAGCAGGAAAATATGTATTTGAAGTTGACACTCGTGCACACAAACTTTTGATCAAGCAAGCTGTTGAAGCTGCTTTCGAAGGTGTTAAAGTTGCCAACGTTAACACAATCAACGTAAAACCAAAAGCTAAACGTGTTGGACGTTACACTGGTTTTACTAACAAAACTAAAAAAGCTATCATCACACTTACAGCTGATTCTAAAGCAATCGAGTTGTTTGCTGCTGAAGCTGAATAATCTAAGGAGGAAATATCGTGGGAATTCGTGTTTATAAACCAACAACAAACGGTCGCCGTAATATGACTTCTTTGGATTTCGCTGAAATCACAACAAGCACTCCTGAAAAATCATTGCTTGTTGCATTGAAGAGCAAGGCTGGTCGTAACAACAACGGTCGTATCACTGTTCGTCACCAAGGTGGTGGACACAAACGCTTCTACCGTTTGGTTGACTTCAAACGTAACAAAGACAACGTTGAAGCGGTTGTTAAAACAATCGAGTACGATCCAAACCGTTCTGCAAACATCGCTCTTGTACACTACACTGACGGTGTGAAAGCATACATCATCGCTCCAAAAGGTCTTGAAGTAGGTCAACGTATCGTTTCAGGTCCAGAAGCAGATATCAAAGTCGGAAACGCTCTTCCACTTGCTAACATCCCAGTTGGTACTTTGATCCACAACATCGAATTGAAACCAGGTCGTGGTGGTGAATTGGTACGTGCTGCTGGAGCATCTGCTCAAGTATTGGGTCAAGAAGGTAAATACGTTCTTGTTCGTCTTCAATCAGGTGAAGTTCGTATGATTCTTGGAACTTGCCGTGCTACAGTTGGTGTTGTCGGAAACGAACAACATGGACTTGTAAACCTTGGTAAAGCAGGACGTAGCCGTTGGAAAGGTATCCGCCCAACAGTTCGTGGTTCTGTAATGAACCCTAACGATCACCCACACGGTGGTGGTGAAGGTAAAGCACCAGTTGGTCGTAAAGCACCATCTACTCCATGGGGCAAACCTGCTCTTGGTCTTAAAACTCGTAACAAGAAAGCGAAATCTGACAAACTTATCGTTCGTCGTCGCAACGAGAAATAATATTAAACTAGTCGCTTAAGCAACTAGTAAATCCGCCAGCTCGGTAGCGCTCCATAGGAGCGCAAGCCGCTGTGGTACAACATTTAAAGGAGAAAATATAAAAATGGGACGCAGTCTTAAAAAAGGACCTTTCGTCGATGAGCATTTGATGAAAAAAGTTGAAGCTCAATCTAACGACGAAAAGAAAAAAGTTATTAAAACTTGGTCACGTCGTTCAACGATCTTCCCAAGTTTCATTGGTTACACTATTGCAGTTTATGACGGACGTAAACACGTACCTGTTTACATCCAAGAAGACATGGTAGGTCACAAACTTGGTGAATTTGCACCAACTCGTACTTACAAAGGTCACGCTGCAGACGACAAGAAAACACGTAGAAAATAAGGAGAACATAAATGGCAGAAATTACTTCAGCTAAAGCAATGGCTCGTACAGTACGTGTTTCACCTCGTAAATCACGTCTTGTTCTTGATAACATCCGTGGTAAAAGCGTAGCCGATGCAATCGCAATCTTGACATTCACTCCAAACAAAGCTGCTGAAATCATCTTGAAAGTTTTGAACTCAGCTGTAGCTAACGCTGAAAACAACTTTGGTTTGGATAAAGCTAACTTGGTAGTATCTGAAGCATTCGCAAACGAAGGACCAACTATGAAACGTTTCCGTCCACGTGCGAAAGGTTCAGCTTCACCAATCAACAAACGTACAGCTCACATCACTGTAGCTGTTGCAGAAAAATAAGGAGGTAAAATCGTGGGTCAAAAAGTACATCCAATTGGTATGCGTGTCGGCATCATCCGTGATTGGGATGCCAAATGGTATGCTGAAAAAGAATACGCGGATTACCTTCATGAAGATCTTGCAATCCGTAAATTCGTTCAAAAAGAACTTGCTGACGCAGCAGTTTCAACTATCGAAATCGAACGCGCAGTAAACAAAGTTAACGTTTCACTTCACACTGCTAAACCAGGTATGGTTATCGGTAAAGGTGGTGCAAACGTTGATGCACTCCGTGCAAAACTTAACAAATTGACTGGAAAACAAGTACACATCAATATCATCGAAATCAAACAACCTGATTTGGATGCTCACCTTGTAGGTGAAGGTATTGCTCGTCAATTGGAGCAACGTGTTGCTTTCCGTCGTGCACAAAAACAAGCAATCCAACGTGCAATGCGTGCTGGAGCTAAAGGAATCAAAACTCAAGTATCAGGTCGTTTGAACGGTGCAGATATCGCCCGTGCTGAAGGATACTCTGAAGGAACTGTTCCGCTTCACACACTTCGTGCAGATATCGATTACGCTTGGGAAGAAGCAGATACTACATACGGTAAACTTGGTGTTAAAGTATGGATCTACCGTGGTGAAGTTCTTCCAGCTCGCAAAAACACTAAAGGAGGTAAATAACCAATGTTAGTACCTAAACGTGTTAAACACCGTCGTGAATTCCGTGGAAAAATGCGCGGTGAAGCAAAAGGTGGAAAAGAAGTAGCATTCGGTGAATACGGTCTTCAAGCTACAACTAGCCACTGGATCACTAACCGCCAAATCGAAGCTGCTCGTATCGCCATGACTCGTTACATGAAACGTGGTGGTAAAGTTTGGATTAAAATCTTCCCACACAAATCATACACTGCTAAAGCTATCGGTGTGCGTATGGGATCTGGTAAAGGGGCACCTGAAGGTTGGGTAGCACCAGTTAAACGTGGTAAAGTGATGTTCGAAATCGCTGGTGTATCTGAAGAGATCGCTCGCGAAGCGCTTCGTCTTGCTAGCCACAAATTGCCAGTTAAATGTAAATTCGTAAAACGTGAAGCAGAATAAGGAGAAGGCATGAAACTTAATGAAGTAAAAGAATTTGTTAAAGAACTTCGTGGTCTTTCTCAAGAAGAACTCGCGAAGCGCGAAAACGAATTGAAAAAAGAATTGTTTGAACTTCGTTTCCAAGCTGCTACTGGTCAATTGGAACAAACAGCTCGCTTGAAAGAAGTTAAAAAACAAATCGCTCGTATCAAAACAGTTCAATCTGAAGCGAAATAATAGACTAGGGAAGGAGAAATTTCAATGGAACGCAATAATCGTAAAGTTCTTGTTGGACGTGTTGTATCTGACAAAATGGACAAGACAATCACAGTTGTAGTTGAAACAAAACGTAACCACCCAGTCTATGGTAAACGTATTAACTACTCTAAAAAATACAAAGCTCATGATGAAAACAATGTTGCCAAAGAAGGCGATATCGTACGTATCATGGAAACTCGTCCGCTTTCAGCTACAAAACGTTTCCGTCTTGTAGAAGTTGTTGAAGAAGCGGTCATCATCTAATCAAACCTGAAAGGAGAAAACTGAAATGATTCAAACAGAAACTCGTTTGAAAGTCGCAGACAACAGCGGTGCTCGCGAAATCTTGACTATCAAAGTTCTTGGTGGTTCAGGACGTAAATTTGCAAACATCGGTGATGTTATCGTGGCATCTGTAAAACAAGCTACTCCTGGTGGTGCGGTTAAAAAAGGTGACGTTGTTAAAGCAGTTATCGTTCGTACTAAATCAGGTGCTCGTCGTGCTGATGGTTCATACATCAAATTTGACGAAAACGCAGCAGTTATCATCCGTGAAGACAAAACTCCTCGCGGAACACGTATCTTTGGCCCAGTTGCACGTGAATTGCGTGAAGGTGGCTTCATGAAGATCGTGTCACTTGCTCCAGAAGTACTTTAATTTTTAGAAACAAACTAGTCCCCTGGATTTACCTCCAGGGTGCCCTTATGGGCGTAAGAAAAATCAAGGAGAAACCTAATGTTTGTAAAAAAAGGCGACAAAGTTCGCGTAATCGCTGGTAAAGATAAGGGAACAGAAGCTGTTGTCCTTACTGCCCTTCCAAAAGTAAACAAAGTTATCGTTGAAGGTGTTAACATCGTTAAGAAACACCAACGTCCAACTAACGAACTTCCTCAAGGTGGTATCATCGAGAAAGAAGCAGCTATCCACGTATCAAACGTTCAAGTATTGGACAAAAATGGTGTAGCTGGTCGTGTTGGTTACAAATTTGTAGACGGTAAAAAAGTTCGCTACAACAAAAAATCAGGCGAAGTGCTTGATTAATCACGAAGGAAAGGAGAAGTATAATGGCAAATCGTTTAAAAGAAAAATATCTTAATGAAGTAGTTCCTGCTTTGACAGAACAATTCAACTACTCATCAGTGATGGCTGTGCCTAAAGTAGATAAGATCGTTTTGAACATGGGTGTTGGTGAAGCTGTATCAAACGCTAAAAGCCTTGAAAAAGCTGCTGAAGAATTGGCACTTATCTCAGGTCAAAAACCACTTATCACTAAAGCTAAAAAATCAATCGCCGGCTTCCGTCTTCGTGAAGGTGTTGCGATCGGTGCAAAAGTTACCCTACGTGGTGAACGTATGTACGAATTCTTGGATAAATTGGTTTCAGTTTCACTTCCACGTGTACGTGACTTCCACGGTGTTCCAACAAAATCATTTGACGGACGCGGAAACTACACACTTGGTGTGAAAGAACAATTGATCTTCCCAGAAATCAACTTCGATGACGTTGACAAAACTCGTGGTCTTGACATCGTTATCGTAACAACTGCTAACACTGACGAAGAGTCACGTGCATTGCTTACAGGCCTTGGAATGCCTTTTGCAAAATAATATAGGAGGTAAATCTAATGGCTAAAAAATCAATGATTGCTAAGAACAAACGTCCAGCGAAGTTCTCTACTCAAGCTTATACTCGTTGTGAAAAATGTGGTCGTCCACATTCAGTTTACCGCAAATTTAAACTTTGCCGTGTTTGCTTCCGTGAATTAGCTTACAAAGGACAAATCCCTGGTGTAACAAAAGCATCTTGGTAATTCTAACTTTCAATCCCGTCGTGATTCGTCGTTATCTGCTTTTGCCTAACTCAAGTTATGCCTGCAAGCAGATGCCTAGACTCACTTAGGAATTGAAACCTAGAAACATATTCTGAGCCTAGCTCAATCATTAACTAGCAAGTGCAACTTGCAAACTACTAGTAAGAGGAGAAAAACAAAATGGTTATGACTGACCCAATCGCAGACTTCCTAACTCGTATTCGTAACGCTAACCAAGCTAAACACGAAGTACTTGAAGTACCTGCATCAAACATCAAAAAAGGGATTGCTGAAATCCTTAAACGCGAAGGTTTTGTAAAAAACGTTGAAATCATCGAAGATGACAAACAAGGCATCATCCGTGTATTCCTTAAATACGGACCAAACGGTGAGAAAGTTATCACTAACTTGAAACGTGTTTCTAAACCAGGACTTCGTGTCTACAAAAAACGTGAAGACCTTCCAAAAGTTCTTAATGGACTTGGAATTGCTATCCTTTCAACTTCTGAAGGTTTGCTTACTGATAAAGAAGCACGCCAAAAGAATGTTGGTGGTGAGGTTATCGCTTACGTTTGGTAATATTTAGCTCCCAATTTCTTTGTGACTCTTCGTTATCGTCTCTTGTCTAACCCAAAGTTATGCCTGCGAGACGATGCCTAGATTCACTTTGAAATTGAAACCTAAATGTTCCTTTAAATCGAGAAATCGATTTAACCCCGTGAAAACTGGCCGTTCTGGCCTGACAATCTAACAGGAGAAAATAAACATGTCACGTATTGGTAATAAAGTTATCGTGTTGCCTGCTGGTGTTGAAATCACTAACAATGACAACGTTGTAACTGTAAAAGGACCTAAAGGAGAACTTACTCGTGAGTTCTCAAAAGATATTGAAATCCGTGTGGAAGGTACTGAAGTAACTCTTCACCGTCCAAACGATTCAAAAGAAATGAAAACTATCCACGGAACTACTCGTGCCCTTTTGAACAACATGGTTGTTGGTGTATCAGAAGGATTCAAGAAAGAACTTGAAATGCGCGGGGTTGGTTACCGTGCACAACTTCAAGGATCTAAACTTGTTTTGGCTGTTGGTAAATCTCATCCAGACGAAGTTGAAGCTCCAGAAGGAATTACTTTTGAACTTCCAAACCCAACAACAATCGTTGTTAGCGGAATTTCAAAAGAAGTAGTTGGTCAAACAGCTGCTTACGTACGTAGCCTTCGTTCACCAGAACCATATAAAGGTAAAGGTATCCGTTACGTTGGTGAATTCGTTCGCCGTAAAGAAGGTAAAACAGGTAAATAATGTTGAGTGGTTGATTTTCAACCACCAACCTATTTTCCAACTTTGTGCATAGCACACGATTTAAAACTAAAGAGGTGAAAACTGTGATTTCAAAACCAGATAAAAACAAACTCCGCCAAAAACGCCACCGTCGCGTTCGCGGAAAACTCTCTGGAACTGCTGATCGCCCACGTTTGAACGTATTCCGTTCTAATACAGGCATCTACGCTCAAGTGATTGATGACGTAGCGGGTGTAACGCTCGCAAGTGCTTCAACTCTTGACAAAGAAGTTTCAAAAGGAACTAAAACTGAACAAGCCGTTGCTGTCGGTAAACTCGTTGCAGAACGTGCAAACGCTAAAGGTATTTCAGAAGTGGTGTTCGACCGCGGTGGATATCTATATCACGGACGTGTGAAAGCTTTGGCTGATGCAGCTCGTGAAAACGGATTGAAATTCTAATAGGAGGACACTAGAAAATGGCATTTAAAGACAATGCAGTTGAATTAGAAGAACGCGTAGTTGCTGTCAACCGTGTTACAAAAGTTGTTAAAGGTGGACGTCGTCTTCGTTTCGCAGCTCTTGTTGTTGTTGGTGACCACAACGGTCGCGTAGGATTTGGTACTGGTAAAGCTCAAGAAGTTCCAGAAGCAATCCGTAAAGCAGTAGATGATGCTAAGAAAAACTTGATCGAAGTTCCTATGGTTGGAACAACAATCCCACACGAAGTTCTTTCAGAATTCGGTGGAGCTAAAGTATTGTTGAAACCTGCTGTAGAAGGTTCTGGAGTTGCCGCTGGTGGTGCAGTTCGTGCCGTTGTGGAATTGGCAGGTGTGGCAGATATTACATCTAAATCACTTGGTTCTAACACTCCAATCAACATTGTTCGTGCAACTGTTGAAGGTTTGAAACAATTGAAACGCGCTGAAGAAGTTGCTGCCCTTCGTGGTATTTCAGTTTCTGATTTGGCATAAGAAAGGGGATAAAATGGCTCAAATTAAAATTACTTTGACTAAGTCTCCAATCGGACGCATTCCATCACAACGTAAAACTGTTGTAGCACTTGGACTTGGCAAATTGAACAGCTCTGTTATTAAAGAAGACAACGCTGCTATCCGTGGTATGATCACAGCAGTATCTCACTTGGTAACAGTTGAAGAAGTAAACTAATGAATTTTTAGGGGATGTGCACTATACCATCCCCTAAAACTAGATATAGTCATCTATGATGACGTCGTATAGGCGAGTTGATGGGGGAGACAACCTTTTCTCCCTTATCGGCGCTAGCATTTTACAAAAGAGGAGAAAATAAAAATGAAACTTCATGAATTGAAACCTGCAGAAGGTTCTCGTAAAGTACGTAACCGCGTTGGTCGTGGTACTTCATCAGGTAACGGTAAAACATCTGGTCGTGGTCAAAAAGGTCAAAAAGCTCGTAGCGGTGGCGGAGTTCGCCTTGGTTTTGAAGGTGGACAAACTCCATTGTTCCGTCGTCTTCCAAAACGTGGATTCACTAACATCAACGCTAAAGAATACGCAATTGTGAACCTTGACCAATTGAACGTCTTTGAAGATGGTGCTGAGGTTACTCCAGTTGTTCTTATCGAATCAGGAATTGTTAAAGCTGAAAAATCAGGTATTAAAATTCTTGGTAACGGTGAGTTGACTAAGAAATTGACTGTGAAAGCAGCTAAATTCTCTAAATCAGCTGAAGAAGCTATCACTGCTAAAGGTGGTTCAGTAGAAGTCATCTAAGAGAGGTGACCTATGTTTTTTAAATTATTAAGAGAAGCTCTTAAAGTCAAGCAAGTTCGATCAAAAATTTTATTTACAATTTTTATCGTTTTGGTCTTTCGTATCGGGACTAGCATTACAGTTCCTGGTGTGAATGCCAATAGCTTGAATGCTTTAAGTGGATTATCCTTCTTAAACATGTTGAGCTTGGTGTCGGGGAATGCCCTAAAAAACTTTTCGATTTTTGCCCTAGGAGTGAGTCCCTATATCACTGCTTCTATCGTTGTCCAACTCTTGCAAATGGATATTTTACCCAAGTTTGTAGAGTGGGGAAAACAAGGGGAAGTAGGCCGAAGAAAATTGAATCAAGCTACTCGTTATATTGCTCTAGTTCTCGCTTTTGTGCAATCTATCGGGATTACAGCTGGTTTTAATACCTTGGCTGGAGCTCAATTGATTAAAACTGCTTTAACTCCACAAGTTTTTCTGACGATTGGTATCATCTTAACAGCTGGTAGTATGATTGTCACTTGGTTGGGTGAGCAAATTACAGATAAGGGATACGGAAACGGTGTTTCCATGATTATCTTTGCCGGGATTGTTGCCTCAATTCCAGAGATGATTCAGGGCATCTATGTGGACTACTTTGTGAACGTGCCAAGTAGCCGTATCACTTCATCTATCATTTTCGTAATCATTTTGATTATTACTGTATTGTTGATTATTTACTTTACAACTTATGTTCAACAAGCAGAATACAAAATTCCAATCCAATATACTAAGGTTGCACAAGGTGCTCCATCTAGCTCTTATCTTCCTTTGAAGGTAAACCCTGCTGGAGTTATCCCTGTTATCTTTGCCAGTTCGATTACTGCAGCGCCTGCGGCGATTCTTCAATTTTTGAGCGCTACAGGTCATGATTGGGCTTGGGTAAGGGTAGCACAAGAGATGTTGGCAACCACTTCACCAACTGGTATTGCCATGTATGCTTTATTGATTATTCTCTTTACATTCTTCTATACGTTTGTACAGATTAATCCTGAAAAAGCGGCAGAGAACCTACAAAAGAGCGGTGCCTATATCCATGGAGTTCGTCCTGGTAAAGGTACAGAGGAATATATGTCTAAACTTCTTCGTCGTCTTGCAACGGTTGGTTCCCTCTTCCTTGGTGTGATTTCCATTTTGCCGATTGCAGCTAAAGATGTATTTGGTCTTTCTGATGTTGTTGCCTTTGGGGGAACAAGTCTTTTGATCATTATCTCTACAGGTATTGAAGGAATCAAGCAATTGGAAGGTTACCTATTGAAACGTAAGTATGTTGGTTTCATGGATAGAACAGAATAAAAGTATTTACTGATACTCTTCGAAAATCAAATTCAAACCACGTCAGCTTTATCTGCAACCTCAAAGCAGTGCTTTCAGATGACTTCGTCAGTTCTACCTGCACCCTCAAAACAGTGTTTTGAGCAGACGTCGGCTGATTTATCTCCAACCTTAAAGCAGTGCTATGAGCAGCCTTCGGCTATTTTCTTAGTCTTCTCTTTATGTTTCCTTGAGTATACATCATATACTCTTATTTTTT
>NZ_VMLY01000012.1:0-49524 GCF_013276905.1 Streptococcus sp. 3109
TTCGATCCCGTTAACTCCCATTTTAGCGGGTGTAGTTTAGTGGTAAAACTACAGCCTTCCAAGCTGTTGTCGCGAGTTCGATTCTCGTCACCCGCTTTGAACTTTGTTCTTTGTACCAAGTTTTTGACTTGGGCGCGTAGCTCAGGTGGTTAGAGCGCACGCCTGATAAGCGTGAGGTCGGTGGTTCGAGTCCACTCGTGCCCATAGTGTTTAGTCCATTACTAGAGAATTGTAATATTATCTGTTCGCTAAGAGGACACGGGTTTATTCCCGTATAAACTATTTTGGAGGATTACCCAAGTCCGGCTGAAGGGAACGGTCTTGAAAACCGTCAGACGTGTAAAAGCGTGCGTGGGTTCGAATCCCACATCCTCCTTTTGTATTAGCGCGGGATGGAGCAGCTCGGTAGCTCGTCGGGCTCATAACCCGAAGGTCGTAGGTTCAAATCCTGCTCCCGCAATAAGGCTCGGTAGCTCAGTTGGTAGAGCAATGGATTGAAGCTCCATGTGTCGGCGGTTCGATTCCGTCTCGCGCCATTTATATATTTTGGAAGGGTAGCGAAGAGGCTAAACGCGGCGGACTGTAAATCCGCTCCTTCGGGTTCGGGGGTTCGAATCCCTCCCCTTCCATTTTACGGGCATAGTTTAAAGGTAGAACTAAGGTCTCCAAAACCTTCAGTGTGGGTTCAATTCCTACTGCCCGTGTTAATAGAATTATGGCGGGTGTGGTGAAGTGGTTAACACACCAGATTGTGGCTCTGGCATGCGTGGGTTCGATCCCCATCACTCGCCTATTTTATATTATTGGGGTATAGCCAAGCGGTAAGGCAAGGGACTTTGACTCCCTCATGCGTTGGTTCGAATCCAGCTACCCCAGTTACTATTTGCCGGCGTGGCGGAATTGGCAGACGCGCTGGACTCAAAATCCAGTGTCCGCAAGGACGTGCCGGTTCGACCCCGGCCGCCGGTATAGTATAGCATTAAGGAACGTTGTAAATCTTCGTTCCTTTTTATATTATTTTTGGTATAATAATAGTTATTCAAAATTTATTTAGATTATGAAAGTGTAGGGAAGTATGTCTCGTTCTATCGATTTATTAAAACATCGATATTTGAAAAATATTAAAGAAAATCCTGAATTGTTTGTCGGGATTGAGCTGGAATATCCTGTTGTAAACTTGGAAGGAGCTGCTACAGATGTTGAAGTTACCAAGCACTTATTCCGATATTTAGTTTCTTCTTTTGATTTTACTATCGAAAAGGTAGATGATTTTGGGAATCCTATCCAGTTAGTAGATCCAGTAAGTCAGGATGCTATTTTATTTGAAGTTTCCTATACTACGATTGAGTTTGCATTTGGCAAGGCTGAAACGATTCAAGAGATCGAAAATCGTTTCAACAATTATATGGATGTAATTCAGAAAAAGTTAGCTGAATCAAACCATGCTATTGTTGGCTGTGGTATTCATCCCAACTGGGATAAAAATGAGAATTGTCCAGTGGCTTCCCCACGTTATCAGATGTTGATGGACTATTTGAATTTGAGTAGAAATGTTACTAAATCAAACTTACATCATTTCCCTGAATATGGTTCTTTTATCTGTGGGAGTCAGGTTCAGCTGGATATTTCAAAGTCTAACTACTTACGAGTGATTAATGCTTTTACCCAAATTGAAGCAGTTAAGGCTTATTTATTTGCTAATTCTGAGTTTACAGGTGCGGATTGGGATACAAAAATCTCAAGAGATATTTTCTGGGAAGAATCGATGCATGGTATATATCCAGAGAATGTTGGTGTCAATGCTAGCCTCTTTAAAGATGAGGATGATTTTTTTGATTATCTAGATCATTCTGCAATTTTTACTGCGGAACGTGATGGACAAACCTATTATTTTTATCCGATTCAGGCTAGGGACTATTTAGCTACACCTGAAATCCAAGCATTTGATCTTAATGGGGAAGAGGTTCTTATTTACCCTCAAGAGAAAGACTTTGAAACTCATCGTAGTTACCAGTACCAAGACTTAACGACTCGAGGAACAGTTGAGTTTCGTAGTGTGTGTACTCAGCCTCTTGATAGAACTTTTGCTTCTGCAGCTTTTCACTTGGGATTATTAGTTAATTTAGAGAAACTTGAATCTTACTTAGAAACAGCACCTTTCTTTAAAGAATTTGGGCGAAATTATAAGTTTTTAAGACGACAATTTTCTAAGAAGAAGCTTACAGATCAGGAAGAGACTGCGATTATTGAAATTTCCAAAGACTTACTTCTGTTAGCTGAGGAAGGTCTGAAGATGAGAAATAAACAAGAAATGATTTATTTAGAGCCTTTGAAGAAAGAATTGGGACTATAATTTCTTTTATAAAGGGAGAATTTTCTGAAAAATCATGATATAATGGAAGAGACTATAGATAAAGGATAGAGAGTAATGACATTAGTTTATCAATCAACGCGTGATGCCAATAATACAGTAACTGCTAGCCAAGCAATTTTGCAAGGTTTGGCGACGGACGGTGGTTTGTTTACACCGCTTACTTATCCAAAGGTAGATTTGGACTTTGACAAATTGCAAGATGCTTCTTATCAGGAAGTTGCTAAGTTAGTTTTGTCAGCATTTTTAGATGACTTTACAGCTGAGGAGTTGAACTACTGTATCAACAATGCCTACGATAGCAAATTTGATACTCCAGCTATCGCGCCATTAGTGAAATTAGACGGCCAATATAACTTAGAACTTTTCCATGGTTCAACGATTGCCTTTAAGGATATGGCCTTGTCTATCTTGCCATACTTTATGACGACTGCTGCTAAGAAACATGGTTTGGAAAATAAGATTGTTATCTTGACAGCGACATCTGGTGACACGGGGAAAGCTGCTATGGCAGGGTTTGCGGATGTGCCTGGAACTGAGATTATCGTCTTTTATCCAAAGGATGGTGTCAGCAAGGTACAAGAGTTGCAAATGACCACTCAAACTGGCGACAATACTCATGTTATTGCTATTGATGGTAACTTTGACGATGCGCAAACTAACGTCAAACATATGTTTAACGATGTAGCACTTCGTGAAAAATTGGCTGCAAACAAGTTGCAATTTTCATCTGCAAACTCGATGAACATTGGTCGTCTGGTGCCACAGATTGTCTACTATGTGTATGCTTACGCTCAGTTGGTCAAGACTGCTGAGATCGTGGCTGGTGATAAGGTCAATTTCACCGTACCAACAGGAAACTTTGGAAATATCTTGGCTGCCTTTTATGCTAAGCAAATTGGTCTACCAGTTGGTAAATTGATCTGTGCTTCAAATGACAACAATGTTTTGACAGACTTTTTCAAGACACGTGTTTACGATAAGAAACGTGAGTTTAAAGTAACAACTAGTCCATCTATGGATATTTTGGTATCTTCAAACTTGGAGCGCTTGATTTTCCATCTTTTGGGAAATGATTCTGAAAAGACAGCTGAACTTATGAATGCCTTGAACACGCAAGGACAATATGAGTTGACAGACTTTGATGCAGAGATTCTTGAACTATTTGCAGCTGAATATGCGACTGAGGAAGAAACAGCGGCAGAAATCAAGCGAGTTTATGAGTCAGATTCTTATATCGAGGATCCACATACGGCGGTTGCCTCTGCAGTTTATAAGAAATACCAAACGGCTACTGGCGATGCGACTAAGACAGTGATTGCATCAACAGCTAGTCCATACAAGTTCCCAGTAGTTGCAGTAGAAGCTGTAACAGGAAAAGCAGGCTTAACTGACTTTGAAGCCTTGGTTCAATTACATGAAATCTCAGGAGTTGCAGTGCCACCAGCAGTTGATGGCCTTGAAACAGCTCCAGTTCGTCATAAGACAACTGTGGCGGCTGCTGACATGCAAGCAGCGGTTGAGGCTTATCTAGGACTTTAAGACAGAGGGAGTAAACTCGGTTGGGAAACCAACTGAGTTTCTTTTCATCAGGAGGAAGGATTGTTTAAGAAAAATAAAGACATTCTTAATATTGCCTTGCCAGCTATGGGCGAAAACTTTTTGCAGATGCTCATGGGGATGGTGGATAGTTACTTGGTAGCCCACTTGGGCTTGATAGCTATTTCGGGTGTATCAGTAGCTGGCAATATTATCACCATTTACCAGGCGATTTTCATCGCTCTGGGAGCTGCTATTTCCAGTGTTATTTCAAAAAGTTTGGGGCAGAAGGATCAGTCTAAGCTAGTCTATCATGTGACTGAGGCCTTGAAGATTACCTTACTATTAAGTTTTCTTTTGGGAGCTTTGTCCATCTTCGCTGGGAAAGAGATGATAGGACTTTTGGGGACGGAGAGAGATGTAGCTGAGAGTGGTGGACTCTACCTATCCTTGGTAGGCGGATCGATTGTTCTTTTGGGCTTGATGACCAGTATGGGTTCCTTGATTCGTGCAACGCATAATCCACGTTTGCCCCTCTATGTTAGTTTTTTATCCAATGCCTTGAATATTCTCTTTTCCAGTCTAGCTATTTTTGTTCTTGATATGGGAATAGCTGGTGTTGCTTGGGGAACTATTCTGTCTCGTTTGGTAGGTCTTGTGATTTTGTGGTCACAATTAAAACTGCCTTATGCGAAGCCAACTTTTGGTTTAGATAAGGAATTGTTGATCTTGGCTTTACCAGCAGCTGGAGAACGTCTTATGATGCGGGCTGGAGATGTCGTGATCATTGCCTTGGTCGTTTCTTTTGGAACGGAGGCAGTGGCTGGGAATGCAGTCGGAGAAGTCTTGACCCAGTTTAACTATATGCCTGCCTTTGGTGTGACTACAGCAACAGTCATGCTGGTAGCTCGAGCGGTTGGAGAAGATGATTGGGAAAGAGTCGCTAGTTTGAGCAAGCAAACCTTTTGGCTCTCTCTGGTTCTCATGTTACCCTTGACCTTCAGTATCTATGCTTTGGGTATACCACTAACTCATCTCTATACGACTGATCCTCTAGCGGTGGAGGCCAGTGTTCTAGTAACACTTTTTTCACTACTTGGAACCCCTATGACGACAGGAACAGTCATCTATACGGCAGTCTGGCAGGGTTTGGGCAATGCTCGGCTTCCCTTTTATGCGACAAGTATAGGAATGTGGTGTATCCGCATTGGAACAGGATATCTGATGGGAATTGTGCTTGGTTGGGGCTTGCCCGGTATTTGGGCCGGAACTCTTTTGGATAATGGTTTTCGTTGGTTATTTCTACGTTACCGTTACCAGCGTTATATGAGCTTGAAAGGATAGGAAATGCAAAAAACAGCTTTTATTTGGGATTTGGACGGGACTTTATTGGACTCTTACGAAGCGATTTTGTCAGGGATTGAGGAGACTTTTGCTCAGTTTGCTATTCCTTATGATAAGGAGAAGGTGAGAGAGTTTATCCTCAAGTATTCGGTGCAAGATTTGCTTGTGCGGGTGGCAGAAGAGAGAAAGTTGTATGTGGAAGTGCTAAATCAGGTGCGTGCCCAGAGTTTGGCTGAGAAGAATGCTCAGGTAGTTTTGATGCCAGGTGCGCGTGATGTGCTAGCTTGGGCAGACGAATCAGGAATTCAGCAGTTTGTTTACACTCATAAGAGAGACAATGCTTTTACTATTCTAAGAGATCTGGGGCTGGAATCCTATTTTACAGAGATTCTAACCAGTCAGAATGGCTTTGCGCGCAAGCCAAGTCCAGAAGCAGCTACCTATCTGATAGACAAGTATCAGTTGAATCTTGATAATACTTATTATATAGGAGATCGAACTTTGGATGTGGAATTTGCCCAGAATAGTAGGATTCAAAGTATCAATTTTTTAGAGTCGACTTATGAAGGCAATCACAGGATTCAAGCCTTAGCAGATATTTCCCGTATTTTTGAGGCTGAGCGATAAAAAGATTGTGTCAGTTTTGTGACAGAGACCTAACAAACTATTTCAAGTAATCGAGTTTATTACAAGGAATAGACAGTTCTGTTAAATAGGCCCGAGAGGGCTTTTTTTCTGCATTTTTTGTGTTATCATAGTCAGGTACTCATTTGAAAGGAATTTGAAAGAATGAAGAAAAGAATATTATTAGCCTCAACAGTAGCCTTGTCATTTGCCCCAGTATTGGTAACTCAAGCAGAAGAACTTTTTTGGACTGCACGTAGTGTTGAGCAAATCCAAAATGATTTGACTAAAACGGATAACAAAACAAGTTATACAGTACAGTATGGTGATACCTTGAGCACAATTGCAGAAGCCTTGGGTGTAGATGTCACAGTTCTTGCGAATTTGAATAAAATCACTAATATGGACCTGATTTTCCCAGAAACTGTTTTGACAACGACTGTTAATGAAGCTGAAGAAGTAACAGAAGTTGAAATCCAAACTCCTCAAGCAGACTCTAGTGAAGAAGTGAGAACTGCGACAGCAGATTTGACAACCAATCAAGTGACGGTTGATAATCAAACTGTTCAGGTTGCAGACCTTTCTCAACCGATTGCAGAAGCGCCAAAAGAAGTAGCATCAAGCTCAGAAGTTACAAAGACAGTGACTGCTACAGAAGAAGTGACACCATCTACAGGTACTTCTGTCCCAGAGGAGCAAACATCCGAAACAAGTAGTGCAGTTGAAGAAGCAGCTCCTCAGGCAACGATTCCAACTGAGAAGCAGGAAACACAAGCAAGGACTCAAGCTGAATCAGCAGTAGAAGCAACTACAACGCCAGCAGAAGAAACAGCAAGCGAAACAACTGTAACAAGTGCAGAAGAAGTAAAAGAAGTAAAAGAAGTAGCATCATCAAGTGAAGCTGCACCAACAGTTTCTACTTATCAACCAGAAGAGACGAAAATAATTTCAACAACTTACACAGCTCCAGCTGCGCCCGATTATGCTGGACTTGCAGTAGCGAAATCTGAAAATGCAGGCCTTCAACCACAAACGGCTGCCTTTAAAGAAGAAATTGCTAACTTGTTTGGCATCACATCCTTTAGTGGTTACCGTCCAGGAGACAGTGGAGATCACGGAAAAGGTTTGGCTATCGACTTCATGGTACCAGAAAGCTCAGAACTAGGGGATAAGATTGCGGAATACGCTATTCAAAACATGGCTAGCCGCGGCATTAGTTATATCATCTGGAAACAACGTTTCTATGCTCCATTCGATAGCAAATATGGACCAGCTAACACTTGGAACCCGATGCCAGACCGTGGTAGCGTGACAGAAAATCACTATGACCACGTTCACGTTTCAATGAATGGATAAATCAGACTTGGTAATATCATTTTGACGAATGAGATCTAGCTTTCGTGATAGGAAGCGAGTCTCGTTCGTTTTTTGTTTATCAATTTGAATGGGAAGTTACCATCTTGTAATGATTCAAGCATAATCCTTGAAATTTTTTTTACTTTGCATCATAATTGATTAGTCAACTATTGATAAATCAATAAAAGAGAAGAAGAAATGTTAGAGATTCAAGATTTACTGTATCAACTCCGCTTGTCTGAGCAAGCGAGTACGCAATTGTTTGAAAAAAGGCTTGGGATTAGTTTGACACGGTATCAGATTTTATTATTTTTACTGAAGCATTCCCCTTGTAATCAAATAGCGGTTCAGGAGCGTTTGAAGATTGATCAAGCTGCCTTGACACGACATTTCAAGATTTTGGAAAAGGAAGGTCTGGTGGAGCGTCATCGCAATCCTGAAAATCAACGAGAAGTGTTGGTAGAGACTACGAAGTATGCCAAGGAGCAGTTAGTTGTGAATCCGCCTCTGCAGCATATCAAGGTTAAAGAAGCGATGGAAAGTATCTTAACAGAGTCTGAAAGAACAGAACTCAGCCGTTTAGTAAATAAATTGGTTTTGGGTATTGAAAATATAGAAATTTAAGGAGAAATAGGTGTCAATTATGACAATCATTTTAGCAACGATTGTTGCTTTGGAGCATTTTTACATTTTTTATTTGGAAAGTATTGCAACGCAATCAGATGCGACTAGTCGTGTCTTTAACATGGACAAGGAAGAACTGGCTCGTCCGTCAGTAAGTTCATTGTTTAAAAATCAAGGGATTTATAATGCTCTGCTAGGAGTCTTTCTCTTGTATGGGATTTATTTCTCACAGAATTTAGAAATTGTGACTATTTTTGTTTTATTTGTGATTGGTGCTGCGGCTTATGGCTCTCTCACAGCAGATAAGAAAATTATTTTGAAGCAAGGAGGACCAGCTATTTTGACCTTGATGAGTATTTTACTCTTTAAATAAACTCATACTCTTCGAAAATCAAATTCAAACCATGTCAGCGTCGCCTTGCCGTACTCAAGTNNGATTTTCATTGAGTATCAAAGAGCAATCCTAGCCTCGCTAGTCCTTTTCACTCCAGAATAAGGGAAATATGTTATACTTGTCTTTAAGAAAATAGTTTCATTAAATTGGTTTTGAGGAGTTAGAAATGAAAGTATTAGTGACAGGCTTTGAGCCCTTTGGAGGTGAAAAGGTTAATCCAGCTTTGGAGGCCATTAAAGGTTTACCAGCTGAAATCCATGGTGCTGAGGTCCGTTGGTTAGAAGTGCCAACAGTCTTTCACAAATCGGCCCAAGTATTGGAAGAAGAACTGATTCGTTATCAACCTGACTTTGTCCTTTGTATCGGCCAAGCTGGTGGAAGAACTAGCTTGACACCCGAGCGAGTGGCCATTAATCAAGACGATGCACGCATACCGGATAACGAAGGTAATCAACCGATTGACCTTCCTATTCGTCCAGATGGTGCTCCTGCCTATTTTAGTAGTCTGCCGATTAAAGCGATGGTCCAAGCTATAAAAAAAGAGGGCTTGCCGGCCTCTGTTTCCAATACGGCAGGGACTTTTGTCTGCAATCATTTGATGTATCAGGTCCTCTATTTGGTAGAAAAGAAATTTCCACATATTAAGGCAGGTTTTATGCATATTCCTTATATGATGGAACAGGTGGTGAATCGACCGACTACTCCAGCTATGAGTTTAGTGGATATTAGGCGAGGGATAGAAGCGGCAATCGGCGCCATTATCGAACATGGAGATCAGGACCTCAAGTTGGTAGGCGGAGAAACTCATTGATAGAAAAAAGCTTGAGGGAAAACCTTCAAGCTTTTGGACGTTTTTGAGCCAGTATAGATCGGTAGAAAATTATTTTATTGATTTGAATGTAGGGTAGGAGTGAGAAACTAGCAATCCCAAAGGTAATCCAATTGAGGAAGTACCAAGGAAGGAGTTGTAGGTCTAGAATAAAGCGTTGAAATTTGTAGCCTTTCATCAGGAAACGGCTGGTTTTTAGGATTTGTCCTGGTTTGGCTTGTCCTAAGTCTAGAGTGTCACAGAGGAGAAATTCTACCTGTGAATAGGCATAGTATTGTGGAATATAGAGACTATTTCCGACAATCATCAAGAGGACACTTGCTAGAAAGTAGAGACCAAAGGTCATGAGGAAGCGTTCGGTTTCAATTGACGTGAGATCCAGATTGGGAAACTCAGGATGAAGGACAATGAATTTCTTTGCTAGAAAGCTACTGTAAAAAAGAAAGTAAATTCCAAGCAAGCTAGGAATGCTCCATAAAAAGAGAGAGAAACGTTTGAGAAGGAGGGTCAAAAAGGTTTGTGAAAAGTGCTCTTCGTCAAATAGAGCCAGACTATTTTTGACGGATAGTTCTGTATCTGGATTCTTGATGAGTTTCAGAGTTGTATAAACTGAACTGGTTAGAAGTATTGTTCCGATAAAGGAGACTAATAGTGGAAAAAGGTAGGCTTGGAATACATGACCAAGCACGCTTAAAAAGGATTGCTCTAAAATAGACTCGTTGATACGCTCTAAGGGATTAAGAAAACCAGATAAGATGACCAGCATACTGGGAAGGATATAGAGGAGAAAGAGACGGGGGGTGTCAGCCTGAAAATGTTTTGACTCCTGACGAATTGTTTTTAAATCAATTTTTGGATAGTTCATTCTCTTATTATACCATAGTTCGTGACAGTTCCGGCTTTTTTTGATAAAATCATACAGTATGCCCTTGGGCACAAAGTATGAACTGGGACTGTCTTTCCCAGCTTCGGAGGTAAAAAATGTCAGATTCACCAATCAAATACCGTTTGATTAAGAAAGAAAAACACACAGGAGCTCGTCTGGGAGAAATCATCACTCCTCACGGCACCTTCCCGACACCTATGTTTATGCCAGTTGGAACACAAGCCACTGTCAAAACTCAGTCACCTGAAGAATTGAAGGAGATGGGTTCGGGAATTATCCTGTCAAACACTTATCATCTCTGGCTTCGCCCTGGAGATGAACTCATTGCACGCGCTGGTGGTCTCCACAAGTTCATGAATTGGGACCAGCCTATTTTGACAGATAGTGGTGGTTTTCAGGTTTATTCCTTAGCAGATAGCCGTAATATCACAGAAGAAGGAGTAACCTTTAAAAACCATCTCAATGGTTCCAAGATGTTCCTATCGCCAGAAAAAGCTATCTCTATTCAGAATAATCTGGGCTCAGACATCATGATGTCCTTTGACGAATGTCCTCAGTTTTATCAACCTTACGATTACGTTAAGAAATCAATCGAGCGTACCAGTCGTTGGGCTGAGCGTGGTTTGAAGGCTCACCGTCGTCCGCATGACCAAGGGTTATTTGGGATTGTGCAGGGGGCAGGATTTGAAGACCTGCGTCGCCAATCGGCTCATGACCTTGTCAGCATGGACTTCCCAGGTTACTCTATTGGTGGTTTGGCAGTGGGAGAAACCCACGAAGAGATGAATGCTGTCTTGGACTTCACAACCCAACTGCTACCTGAAAACAAACCTCGCTATTTGATGGGTGTGGGAGCGCCAGATAGCTTGATTGATGGGGTGATTCGTGGGGTGGATATGTTTGACTGTGTCTTGCCGACTCGAATCGCTCGTAACGGGACTTGTATGACCAGTCAAGGACGTTTGGTTGTCAAAAATGCCCAGTTTGCTGAGGACTTTACACCACTGGATCCTGAATGTGATTGCTACACATGTAAGAACTATACACGCGCTTATCTTCGTCACCTGCTCAAGGCTGATGAAACCTTTGGTATCCGCTTGACTAGCTACCACAATCTTTACTTCTTGCTTAACCTGATGAAGCAAGTACGCCAAGCCATCATGGATGACAATCTCTTGGAATTCCGTGAGTATTTTGTTGAAAAATATGGCTATAATAAATCAGGCCGTAATTTCTAAAACGGAATAGATATAAGCTAAAAATCCTAAGTTTTCTCTTAGGATTTTTCTTCTTTTTTTGATAGAATAAAGTGTATAACGAAAGGAAGAATAAACTCGTATGCGCATTAAATGGTTTTCCTTGATTAGGATTACAGGTTTACTTTTGGTACTCTTGTATCATTTCTTTCAGACCATCTTTCCTGGAGGATTTTTCGGGGTAGATGTCTTTTTCACATTTTCAGGCTTTCTGATTACAGCTCTACTCATCGAAGAATTTTCTAAAAATCATGAAATTGATTTACTTGGATTTTTTAGGAGGCGTTTTTATCGGATTGTGCCACCTGTGGTTTTGATGGTCTTGGTGACCATGCCCTTTACCTTCCTAGTTCGGCAAGATTATGTGGCTGGAATTGGGGGTCAGATTGCGGGTGTCTTAGGATTTATGACCAATTTCTATGAACTCCTAACAGGTGGGAGTTATGAATCTCAGTTCATTCCACATTTGTTTGTTCATAATTGGAGCTTGGCTGTTGAGGTGCACTACTATATCCTCTGGGGCTTGGCAGTTTGGTTCTTATCCAAGCAGTCTAGGTCAAATGGTCAGTTGAGAGGGATGGTTTTTCTCTTATCAGCTGCTGCCTTCTTGATTAGTTTCTTCTCCATGTTTATTGGTAGTTTTCTAGTGACCTCTTATTCCTCTGTTTACTTCTCCAGTTTAACTCATGTCTATCCATTCTTTTTGGGAAGTATCCTAGCAACGATTGTAGGGGTTCGTCAGACGACTTCCCTCATCAAGCAGTTGGATAAAATCTGGGATTTACGCAAGACCCTGTTGGTTTTTGGAGGAGGTTTTGGCTTCTTACTCATTTTGACCTTCTTTGTCAAATTTACCTATCTCTTTGCCTATCTTATTGGCTTCTTGCTTGCCAGCCTTGCAGCCCTTACTATGATTCTGGCTGCGCGTGTCTTACATGAAAAGACTCCTAACGTACAGGAACCAAAGATTATTAGTTTTTTAGCGGATACTAGCTATGCAGTTTATCTCTTCCATTGGCCTTTCTATATCATTTTCTCACAGTTGACATCAAATCTTCTTGCTGTGTTATTAACTTTGATTTTTTCTTATGGATTTGCCAGTCTTTCATTTTATGTATTGGAGCCGTGGATTGCAGGCAAGAACACACCTGTTTTACAAACTCTTCGTCCCCTGCCTTATATTCACGCAATTCTTGCAACAAGTACAGGAATCTTGGCCTTCATTGTCCTCTTAGTGACTTTGTTGGCACCACAAGTGGGAGCTTTTGAGACAGATTTGACTGTCAATGGTTTGAAGCAAGCTGCAACAAATATTGGTCAGACCAAGGTGATGGCAGAACGAGCAGAAGCTGATAGTTTAGGAATTGCTGATGGCACTATGTTAATTGGTGACTCGGTGGCTTTAAGGGCAAATACAGCACTACAGACAGCCCTTCCTGGAGCACAGATTAACGCGCAAGTCAGCAGAACAACCAAGAATGCCGATGAAATCATGCTAAATAATAGCCAGAATAAATTTTTACCTAAGATGGTGGTCATTGCAACAGGGGTAAATAATCCTGAAAATTACAAGGAAGATTGGGATAGTATCGTGAAAAATCTTCCTAAGGGCCACCATATGGTTTTGGTGACTCCTTATGAGGGGGATAAGACAAAAGAGACCTATGCCATCGTTGAGAAGGCTGCTGCCTATATGAGAGAATTGGCAGAGAAGACACCTTACATCACGATAGCAGATTGGAATCAAGTTGCGAAAGAGCATCCAGAAATTTGGGCAGGAACAGACCAAGTCCATTTCGGAAGTGACACTAGCACTATTGAAGCAGGAGCTAAATTGTATGCAGAGACCATTGCTACAGCCTTGCAAACAGCTCAAGACAAGCCAGTCAAATCAAAATAACGTGTATTTAAAAGAAAAGAGTTGGAGAAATCCAGCTCTTTTAAAATATCTCCGGAAAATAGGTCTATACCATTTACAAATAAAAAAGAAAGGTTTATAATGTAATTGACATAATAAATTGTAGAATCAATCTTTTAAGGAGGTCATTATTATGCCTAATTACGTTAAAGCGGATCAGTTTTTCTATCCATTTGGCATTCGTCGCGGTGGGTACTTAGAACTTGTTGATGGCAAATTTGGGAAACATGTGGATCAAATTCCTGAAGGAGCAGAGGTTCTTGACTATACTGGTTATAGCATTGCACCAGGTCTTGTGGATACTCATATTCATGGATATGCAGGTGTAGATGTGATGGACAACAACATTGAAGGTACATTGCATACTATGAGTGAAGGACTTCTTAGTACCGGTGTTACCAGTTTCTTGCCCACAACTTTAACAGCCACTTATGAGCAATTGCTTGCAGTCACTGAAAATCTTGGAAACCATTATAAAGAAGCAAGTGGTGCTAAGATTCGTGGGATTTATTATGAAGGTCCATATTTCACAGAAACTTTTAAGGGGGCACAAAATCCAACTTATATGAGAGACCCGGGTGTTGAGGAGTTTCATTCTTGGCAGGATGCTGCAAAAGGGATGCTAAATAAGATCGCTATTGCACCAGAACGTGATGGGGTGGAAGATTTTGTACGTACTATTACAGGTGAAGGTGTGACAGTTGCACTTGGACACTCAGATGCGACATTTGAACAAGCTAAGAAGGCAGTTGATGCTGGAGCTAGTGTATGGGTACATGCCTATAATGGGATGCGTGGTTTAACACACCGCGAACTAGGTATGGTAGGAGCTATGTATGAGCTCCCACATACTTACGCAGAATTGATTTGTGATGGTTATCACGTAGATCCAAAAGCTTGTGAGATTTTACTTAAGCAAAAGGGGACAGAAAACATCGCTCTTATTACGGACTGTATGACAGCTGGTGGGCTTGAAGACGGTGACTATATGTTGGGAGAATTCCCTGTTGTAGTAGCAAATGGAACTGCACGTCTCAAATCTACTGGTAATTTGGCAGGTTCTATCCTCAAACTTAAAGATGGTATGAGAAATGTAGTCGAGTGGGGTATTGCAAATCCACACGAAGCGGTCATGATGGCTAGCCTTAACCCAGCAAAATCTGTTAATATTGATGATGTCTGTGGACAAATTCGTGAAGGATATGATGCAGACTTTATCGTATTAGATAAAGATTTGGAATTGGTAGCAACCTACCTAGACGGTGTGAAACGTTATCAAGCATAAGAGAGAAAGCAGAAGTTAGAGATTAGCTTCTGCTTTTTTATCTATATTGCTTTACCGGTAAATGAAAAAGTTAAAAATATCACAAAAAATCTTGAACAAGCAATTGAAAAGGTTTACAATTACATTATAAATAATACAAATAAAAAAACGGAGGAGTGCTTTATGAAAGCCTATACTTATGTTAAACCAGGACTTGCTTCTTTTGTTGACGTTGACAAACCAGTGCTTCGCAAGCCAACAGACGCTATTGTGCGTATCGTAAAAACCACTATTTGTGGAACAGACCTCCATATTATCAAAGGGGATGTTCCTGCTTGTCAAAGTGGTACCATTCTTGGTCACGAAGGAATTGGGATTGTTGAAGAAGTTGGGGAAGGAGTTTCTAACTTCAAAAAAGGCGATAAGGTCTTGATTTCTTGTGTTTGTGCCTGCGGTAAATGCTACTACTGTAAAAAAGGAATTTATGCCCACTGTGAAGACGAAGGGGGCTGGATTTTCGGTCACTTGATTGACGGTATGCAGGCTGAGTATCTACGTGTCCCTCATGCAGATAACACTCTTTACCACACTCCAGAAGCCTTGTCAGATGAAGCCTTGGTTATGCTATCAGACATTCTGCCTACTGGATATGAAATTGGTGTCTTAAAAGGGAAAGTAGAACCTGGTTGCAGCGTAGCCATTATTGGTTCAGGTCCAGTTGGTTTAGCAGCTCTTTTGACAGCTCAATTCTATTCACCAGCTAAATTGATGATGGTGGACTTAGACAATAACCGCTTGGAAACTGCTGTATCATTCGGTGCGACTCATAAGATTAATTCTTCAGACCCTGAAAAAGCCATTAAAGAAATTTATGATTTGACAGATGGCCGTGGGGTAGATGTTGCTATCGAAGCTGTTGGTATTCCTGCAACATTTGATTTCTGTCAAAAGATTATCGGTGTAGACGGAACGGTTGCCAACTGTGGTGTGCATGGTAAACCAGTTGAATTCGATTTGGATAAACTTTGGATTCGTAACATCAATGTAACAACTGGTTTGGTATCTACAAATACCACTCCACAATTGTTGAAAGCTCTTGAAAGTCATAAGATTGAACCAGAAAAATTGGTAACTCATTATTTCAAACTAAGTGAAATTGAAAAAGCCTATGAAGTTTTCAGTAAGGCAGCAGACCACCATGCCATTAAGGTCATCATCGAAAACGATATTTCAGAAGCTTAAGTAGTAAAAAGATTTTGGAACATAAGCAAATAGAAATTCAGCCATCATAGGATGGCTGGATTTTTTATCTGAAAAATAAGCAATGAGCATATTTCTTTCCTTGTTTAGCGGAATTGGTTATAATATACGGTACAAAGGAATGAATGAATATGTATCGTGTTATAGAAATGTACGGAGATTTTGAACCGTGGTGGTTCTTAGAAGGTTGGGAAGAAGATATTGTAGCAAGTAAGAAATTTGACCAGTATTATGATGCTCTCAAATACTACAAAACTTGCTGGTTTAGATTGGAACGAGAATCTCCTCTTTATAAAAGTAGAAGTGATTTGATGACCATTTTTTGGGATCCAGAAGACCAACGCTGGTGTGATGAATGTGACGAGTATTTACAACAATACCATTCTTTGGCTCTTTTGCAGGATGAGCAGGTTATTCCAGATGAAAAACTACGCCCAGGCTATGAAAAACAAACAGGTAAGGAAAGGCACCGTTCTTGCCGTATGAAATTAAAATAGAGAAAAAGTAACTTTTTTGGAGTTGCTTTTTTTATTTTCCCAAATCTTTGCGAATAGTTTAGGTGAGGAGGTAAGTATGGTTCAAGAAATTGCACAAGAAATCATTCGTTCGGCTCGGAAAAAAGGGGCGCAGGATATTTATTTTGTCCCCAAGTTAGATGCCTATGAGCTTCATATGAGGGTAGGAGACGAGCGCTGTAAAATCGGTTGTTATGATTTTGAAAAATTTGCGGCCGTCATCAGTCACTTTAAGTTTGTGGCAGGTATGAATGTGGGAGAAAAGCGACGTAGTCAACTGGGTTCCTGTGATTATGAATATGACCAGAAGATGGCGTCCCTACGTTTATCTACTGTAGGCGATTATCGAGGGCAGGAGAGTTTAGTCATTCGCTTGTTGCATGATGAGGAGCAGGATTTGCATTTTTGGTTTCAGGATATTGATGAACTGGGCAAGCAGTACAGGCAACGGGGACTTTATCTTTTTGCTGGTCCGGTCGGAAGTGGCAAGACGACCTTGATGCATGAATTGGCCAAGTCCCTCTTTAAAGAACAGCAAGTCATGTCCATCGAAGATCCTGTCGAAATCAAGCAGGAGGACATGCTCCAGTTGCAGCTAAATGAAGCAATCGGACTGACCTATGAAAATCTGATTAAGCTTTCCCTACGTCATCGACCAGATCTCCTGATTATCGGAGAAATTCGTGACAGCGAGACGGCGCGTGCAGTGGTCAGAGCCAGTTTGACAGGGGCGACAGTCTTTTCAACCATTCATGCCAAGAGTATTCGAGGTGTTTATGAACGCCTGCTGGAGTTGGGTGTGAGTGAGGAGGAATTAGCAGTCGTTCTGCAAGGGGTCTGCTACCAGAGATTAATCGGGGGAGGAGGAATCGTTGACTTTGCAAACAAAGACTATCAAGAACACCAGTCAACTAGCTGGAATGAACAGATTGACCAGCTTCTTAAAGATGGACATATCACAAGTCTTCAGGCTGAAACGGAAAAAATTAGCTACAGCTAAGCAAAAAAATATCATCACCCTGTTTAACAATCTCTTTTCCAGCGGTTTTCATCTGGTGGAGACCATCTCCTTTTTAGATAGGAGTGCCTTGTTGAACAAGCAGTGTGTGACCCAGATGCGCACGGGCTTGTCTCAGGGGAAATCATTCTCAGAAATGATGGCTAGTTTGGGCTTTTCAAGTGCCATTGTCACTCAGTTATCCCTAGCGGAAGTCCATGGCAATCTTCACCTGAGTTTGGGAAAGATAGAAGAATATCTAGACAATCTGGCCAAGGTCAAGAAAAAACTAATTGAAGTAGCGACCTATCCCTTGATTTTACTGGGATTTCTTCTCTTAATCATGCTGGGACTCCGTAACTATCTATTTCCACAACTGGATAGTAGTAATATTGCCACCCAAATTATTGGCAATCTGCCACAAATTTTTCTAGGAATGCTAGGGTTTGTTTCCATACTTGCCCTTTTAGCACTAACTTTTTATAAAAGAAGTTCTAAGATGCGCGTCTTTTCTATCCTAGCACGCCTTCCCTTTCTTGGAATCTTTGTGCAGACCTATTTGACAGCCTATTATGCGCGTGAATGGGGGAATATGATTTCGCAGGGAATGGAGCTGACGCAGATTTTTCAAATCATGCAGGAACAAGGTTCCCAGCTCTTTAAAGAAATCGGTCAAGATTTGGCTCAGTCCCTACAAAATGGCCGTGAATTTTCTCAGACGATAGGAACCTATCCTTTCTTTAAAAAGGAGTTGAGTCTCATCATCGAGTATGGGGAAGTCAAGTCCAAGCTGGGTAGTGAGTTGGAAATCTATGCTGAAAAAACTTGGGAAGCCTTTTTTACCCGAGTCAATCGCACCATGAATTTGGTGCAGCCACTGGTTTTTATCTTTGTGGCTCTGATTATCGTTTTACTTTATGCGGCAATGCTCATTCCCATGTATCAAAATATGGAGGTAAATTTTTAACATGAAAAAAATGATGACATTCTTGAAAAAAGCTAAGGTTAAAGCTTTCACTCTGGTAGAGATGTTAGTGGTCCTTTTAATCATCAGCGTGCTTCTCTTGCTCTTTGTACCTAATCTGACCAAGCAAAAAGAGGCTGTCAACGACAAAGGAAAAGCTGCTGTTGTTAAGGTGGTAGAAAGCCAGGCAGAGCTTTATAGCTTGGATAAAAATGAAGATGCTAGCCTAAGCAAGTTACAAGCAGATGGGCGTATTACTTCTGAACAGGCTAAAGCCTATAATGAATACTATACTAAAAACGGAGGAGCAAATCGTAAAGTCAATGATTAAGGCCTTTACCATGCTGGAAAGTCTATTGGTTTTGGGTCTTGTGAGTATCCTTGCCTTGGGATTGTCTGGTTCTGTTCAGTCCACTTTTGCAGCAGTAGAGGAGCAGATTTTCTTTATGGAGTTTGAAGAACTTTATCGGGAAACTCAAAAACGCAGTGTAGCTAGTCAGCAAAAGACAAGTTTGAGCATAGACGGAAAGACCATTAGCAATGGCAGTCAAAAGCTGACAGTTCCTAAAGGAATTCAAGCACCATCGGGACAAAGTATCACATTTGACCGAGCTGGGGGCAATTCGTCTCTGGCTAAGGTTGAATTTCAGACCAGTAAAGGAGCGATTCGCTATCAATTATATTTAGGAAATGGAAAAATTAAACGCATTAAGGAAACAAAAAATTAGGGCAGTGATTTTACTGGAAGCAGTAGTCGCTCTAGCTATTTTTGCTAGCATTGCGACCCTCCTTTTGGGACAAATTCAAAAAAATAGGCAAGAAGAAGCAAAAATCTTGCAGAAAGAAGAAGTTGTGCGTGTCGCTAAGATGGCTCTGCAGACAGGTCAAAATCAGGTAAACATAAATGGAGTGGAGATTCAGGTGTTTTCTAGTGAAAAGGGATTGGAGGTTTATCATGGTTCAGAACAGTTGTTGGCTATCAAAGAGCCATAAGGTCAAGGCTTTCACCTTGTTGGAATCCCTTATTGCTCTTATTGTCATCAGTGGAAGCTTACTCCTCTTTCAAGCCATGAGTCAGCTCCTCATTTCAGAAGTTCGCTACCAGCAACAAAGCGAGCAAAAGGAGTGGCTCCTGTTTGTGGACCAGTTGGAGGCAGAATTAGACCGTTCGCAGTTTGAAAAAGTGGAAGACAATCGCATTTATATGAAGCAGGATGGCAAGGACATCGCCATCGGTAAGTCAAAGTCAGACGATTTTCGGAAAACCGATGCCAGTGGACGGGGTTATCAGCCTATGGTTTATGGTCTCAAATCTGCGCAGATTACAGAGGACAATCAACTGGTGCGCTTTCGTTTTCAATTCCAAAAAGGCTTAGAAAGGGAGTTCATCTATCGTGTGGAAAAAGAAAAAAGTTAAGGCAGGTGTTCTCCTCTATGCAGTCAGCATGGCAGCCATTTTTAGTCTTTTGTTACAATTTTACTTGAACCGACAAGTCGCCCACTATCAAGACTATGCTTTGAATAAAGAAAAACTGATTGCTTTTGCCATGGCTAAACGAACCAAGGATAAAGCCGAGCAAGAAAGCGGGGAACAGGTCTTTAATCTGGGTCAGGTAAGCTATCAAAACAAGAAAACAAACTTGGTGACAAGGGTTCGTACGCCTAAGAGACAATATGAATTCATCTTTCCTTCAGTCAAAATCAAAGAAGAGAAAAAGGATAAAAAGGAAGAGGTAGCGACCGATTCAAGCGAAAAAGCGGAGAAGAAAAAATCAGAAGAGAAGCCTGAAAAGAAAGAGAATTCCTAGCTAATCAAGCTACTTTGTGCTAAACTAAAAATATGAAACATGATTTTAACCACAAAGCAGAAACTTTCGATTCCCCTAAAAATATCTTTCTTGCAAACTTGGTTTGTCAAGCAGTCGAGAAACAGATTGATCTTCTATCAGACAAAGAAATTTTGGATTTCGGTGGAGGGACGGGGCTATTAGCCTTGCCTCTGGCCAAACAAGCAAAGTCTGTAACATTGGTGGATATTTCAGAGAAAATGCTGGAGCAAGCTCGTTTGAAAGCGGAGCGACAAGACATCAAGAATATCCAGTTTTTGGAGCAAGATTTATTGAAAAATCCCTTGGAGCAGCAATTTGATCTCATTGTTGTTTGTCGTGTTCTTCATCATATGCCTGATTTGGATGCGGCTCTCTCACTGTTTCATCAACATCTGAGAGAAAATGGACAACTCCTCGTTGCTGATTTTACCAAGACAGAAGCTAGCCATCATGGATTTGAATTGGTTGAACTGGAAAACAAGCTAGCCCAGTTTGGTTTTTCATCTGTGCATAGTCAGATTCTCTATAGCGCTAAAGACCTGTTTCAAGGAAATTACTCAGAACTCTTTTTAACAGTAGCCCAAAAATCACTCGCCTAGTCAGGGAGTGATTTTTCTATAAGGATGGAAAAAAGAAGGGAAATTTGATAAGATAGGAATATGGATTTTGAAAAAATTGAACAAGCTTATACCTATTTACTAGAGAATGTCCAAGTCATTCAAAGTGATTTGGCGACCAACTTTTATGACGCCCTGGTGGAGCAAAACAGCATCTATCTGGACGGTGAAACTGAACTAGAGCAGATCAAGGAGAACAATCAAGCCCTTAAGCGTTTAGCACTACGCAAAGAAGAATGGCTCAAGACCTACCAGTTTCTCTTGATGAAGGCTGGGCAGACAGAACCTTTGCAGGCCAATCACCAATTTACACCGGATGCTATTGCCTTACTTTTGGTGTTTATTGTGGAAGAGTTGTCTCAAAAGGAGGAAATCACTATCCTCGAAATGGGGTCTGGGATGGGAATTCTAGGCGCTACTTTTTTGACCTCGCTTGCTAAAAAAGTGGATTACTTGGGAATGGAAGTGGATGATTTGCTGATTGATTTGGCAGCTAGCATGGCAGATGTGATCGGATTGCAGGCCGGCTTTGTTCAAGGAGATGCCGTTCGTCCACAAATGCTCAAAGAAAGCGATGTGGTCATCAGCGACTTGCCTGTTGGCTATTATCCTGATGACGCCGTTGCGTCGCGTCATCAAGTTGCTTCCAGTCAAGAACATACTTACGCCCATCACTTGCTCATGGAACAAGGAC
The DNA here is from genome assembly GCF_013276905.1 of Streptococcus sp. 3109. NCBI lineage: Bacteria > Bacillati > Bacillota > Bacilli > Lactobacillales > Streptococcaceae > Streptococcus > Streptococcus sp. 3109. Next base: position 21,282 of record NZ_VMLY01000012.1, read on the forward strand.
TTAAGTACCTCAAGTCAGACGGATACGCTATTTTTCTAGCTCCGAGTGATTTGTTGACCAGCCCTCAAAGTGATTTGTTGAAAGGCTGGTTGAAAGAGGAGGCAAGTCTGGTTGCCATGATTAGTTTACCTGAAAATCTCTTTGCTAATGCTAAACAATCTAAGACTATTTTTATCCTACAGAAGAAAAATGAAATAGCAGTAGAGCCTTTTGTTTATCCACTTGCTAGCTTGCAAGATGCAAGTGTTTTAATGAAATTTAAAGAAAATTTTCAAAAATGGACTCAAGGTACTGAAATATAAAATAGATTTTGTTATAATAGTTGAAAACGCTTAAAAAGGGGTATCATGTTATGACAAAAACAATTGCAATCAATGCAGGAAGTTCAAGTTTGAAATGGCAACTTTATCAAATGCCAGAGGAAAAAGTTCTTGCTAAAGGTTTAATTGAACGGATTGGTTTGAAAGATTCAATTTCAACTGTAAAATTTGACGGCCGTTCTGAGCAACAAATTTTGGATATCGAAAATCACACACAAGCTGTTAAAATCTTATTGGATGACTTGATTCGTTTCGATATTATCAAGGCTTATGACGAGATTACAGGTGTTGGACACCGTGTTGTTGCAGGTGGAGAATATTTCAAAGAATCAACGGTTGTTGAGGGGGATGTTTTAGAAAAAGTTGAAGAGTTGAGCTTGTTGGCTCCTCTCCACAATCCAGCCAATGCAGCAGGTATTCGTGCCTTCAAGGAATTGTTGCCAGACATTACCAGTGTAGTTGTTTTTGATACTTCCTTCCACACAAGTATGCCAGAGAAAGCTTATCGCTACCCTCTACCAACAAAATATTACACAGAAAACAAGGTTCGTAAATATGGTGCCCACGGTACAAGTCACCAGTTTGTAGCAGGAGAAGCTGCAAAACTCTTGGGACGTCCATTAGAAGACTTGAAGTTGATTACCTGTCATATTGGTAACGGAGGCTCAATTACAGCTGTGAAAGCTGGTAAGTCTATCGACACTTCTATGGGCTTCACTCCTCTTGGTGGGATTATGATGGGAACGCGTACAGGGGATATTGATCCAGCTATCATTCCTTACTTAATGCAATATACAGAGGATTTTAACACGCCTGAAGATATTAGTCGCGTCCTTAACCGTGAATCAGGTCTTTTGGGAGTTTCTGCTAATTCTAGCGATATGCGCGATATAGAAGCAGCTGTAGCAGAAGGGAATCACGACGCTAGCTTGGCTTATGAAATGTATGTTGACCGTATCCAAAAATATATCGGTCAGTACCTTGCAGTGCTAAATGGAGCAGATGCCATTGTTTTCACAGCAGGTGTTGGTGAAAATGCAGCAAATTTCCGTCGTAATGTAATCTCAGGAATTTCGTGGTTTGGCTGTGATGTTGATGATGAAAAGAATGTCTTTGGTGTGACAGGAGACATCTCAACAGATGCCGCGAAGATTCGTGTCTTGGTTATTCCAACAGATGAAGAATTGGTCATTGCCCGTGACGTTGAACGCTTGAAAAAATAAGTAAAATTAGAAAAAATATTCCGTACAAGGAGTTGGGAAAGAGATTTTTCCAGCTTCTTTTTATGGTGAAATTGTGCAAAACCTTGCTATGATTGGCTTTTTTGAAAAATATGGTATAATAGTAGTAATTTAATAGATGGAGTTGAGTTTTGAAGAAAAACTTTCGTGTAAAAAGAGAGAAAGATTTTAAGGCGATTTTCAAGGAGGGGACAAGTTTTGCCAATCGTAAATTTGTTGTCTACCAGTTAGAAAACCAGAAAAACCATTTTCGAGTAGGTCTATCAGTTAGCAAAAAACTGGGGAATGCCGTCACTAGAAATCAAATTAAGCGACGGATTCGGCATATTATCCAGAATGCCAAAGGGAGTCTGGTAGAAGATGTCGATTTTGTTGTCATTGCTCGAAAAGGGGTCGAAACCTTGGGATACGCAGAGATGGAGAAAAATCTACTCCACGTATTAAAATTATCAAAGATTTACCAGGAAGGAAATGGGAGTGAAAAAGAAACTACAGTTGACTAGTTTGCTAGGACTGTCTCTATTGATCATGACAGCCTGTGCGACTAATGGGGCAACTAGCGATATTACAGCCGATTCGGCTGATTTTTGGAGTAAATTGGTTTACTTCTTTGCGGAAATCATTCGCTTTTTATCGTTTGATATCAGTATCGGAGTGGGGATTATTCTCTTTACGGTCTTGATTCGTACAGTGCTCTTGCCAGTCTTTCAGGTGCAAATGGTGGCTTCTAGAAAAATGCAGGAAGCTCAACCACGCATTAAGGCGCTTCGAGAACAATATCCAGGTCGAGATATGGAGAGCAGAACCAAGCTAGAGCAAGAAATGCGTAAGGTCTTTAAAGAAATGGGTGTCAGACAGTCAGATTCTCTTTGGCCAATTTTGATTCAGATGCCGGTTATTTTGGCCTTGTTCCAAGCCTTATCAAGAGTTGACTTTTTAAAGACAGGTCATTTCTTATGGATTAACCTTGGTGGTGTGGATACAACCTTTGTTCTTCCGATTTTAGCAGCTGTATTTACCTTTTTAAGTACTTGGTTGTCCAACAAGGCCTTGTCTGAGCGTAATGGAGCTACGACGGCGATGATGTATGGGATTCCAATCTTGATTTTTATCTTTGCAGTTTATGCGCCGGGTGGAGTCGCCCTCTACTGGACAGTGTCCAATGCTTACCAAGTCTTGCAAACCTATTTCTTGAACAATCCATTCAAGATTATCGCAGAGCGCAAGGCGGTAGTTCAGGCACAGAAAGATTTGGAAAATAGAAAAAGAAAAGCCAAGAAAAAGGCTCAGAAAACGAAATAATAAGGAGGAATCTGGTAATGGTAGTATTTACAGGTTCAACTGTTGAAGAAGCGATCCAGAAAGGATTGAAAGAATTAGATATTCCAAGGAAGAAGGCACATATTAAAGTCATTTCTAGGGAGAAAAAAGGCTTTCTTGGTTTATTTGGTAAAAAACCAGCCCAAGTGGACATTGAAGCGATTAGTGAAACGACTGTTGTCAAAGCAAACCAACAGGCAGTAAAAGGCGTTCCGAAAAAAATCAATGATTTGAACGAGCCTGTGAAGACGGTGAGTGAAGCAACTGTTGATTTGGGTCATGTTGTAGAGGCAATTAAAAAGATTGAAGAGGAAGGCCAAGGTATTTCTGATGAAGTCAAGGCTGAAATCTTAAAACATGAAAGACATGCCAGCACTATCTTGGAAGAAACTGGTCACATTGAGATTTTAAATGAACTTCAAATCGAGGAAGCGATGAGGGAAGAAGCGGGCGCTGATGACCTTGAAACTGAGCAAGACCAAACTGAAAATCAAGACTTGACAGAGATGGGCTTGAAAGTTGAACCGAGCTTTGATATTGCCCAGGTGGCTACGGATGTGACTGCCTATGTTCAAGCAATTGTGGATGACATGGATGTTGAAGCTACACTTTCAAATGATTATAACCGTCGTAGTATCAATTTGCAAATTGACACTAACGAACCAGGTCGTATTATCGGCTACCATGGTAAAGTCTTGAAGGCCTTGCAACTGTTGGCTCAAAATTATCTTTACAACCGCTATTCAAGAACTTTCTACATTACTATCAATGTCAATGATTATGTTGAACACCGTGCAGAAGTCTTGCAGACCTATGCGCAAAAATTGGCGACTCGTGTTTTAGAAGAAGGACGCAGTCATCAAACAGATCCAATGTCGAATAGTGAACGCAAGATTATCCACCGTATTATTTCACGTATGGATGGCGTGACCAGTTACTCTGAGGGTGATGAGCCAAATCGCTATGTCGTTGTAGATACAGAATAAGTAAAATCAGGCTTGACCTGATTTTTTGCTAGCTAGAGGAGATGAAACGGATGTTGAATAAGATAAGAGACTATTTAGATTTTGCTGGTTTGCAGTACCGTAATCCTGATAAAGCGGGAGCAGAACGAGAGAAGATGCTGGAATTCCGCCACAAAGGTCAAGAGGCACGAAAGGCTTTTACAGAACTGGCTAAAGTATTTCAAGCAAGCCATCCAGAATGGGAACTACAACAGACTAGCCAGTGGATGAATCAGGTGCAACGTTTACGACCACATTTTTGGGTTTATTTACAGAGAGACGGACAAGTGACAGAACCTATGATGGCTCTTCGTTTGTATGGAGTACCCTCTGATTTTGGTGTCTCACTAGAAGTTAGTTTTATCGAGCGCAAGAAAGATGAGCAAACCTTGGAGCAACAAGCCAAAGTTTTAGACATTCCAACCGTTGAAGAGATTTATTATCTAGCCTACTCCGATGGTCAAAGTCAACGGTGGGAGGCGAACGAAGAAAATCGTCAGGTCTTAGTCAAGAAGATGGGCAGTCAAGAAATCCGAAAAGTGTTAGTTAAAGTAGATGTTTCTGTGACAGAAAATTCATCTGAAGAAGATATCGTGGAAAATTTATTGAAATCTTATGATAAAATTCTTCCATTTTATCTAGCTACGAGAAACTAAGCTAATCATTAAAATATCATAAATCATACAGTCCAAGAGTGAACAGTCCGCTGTGTAATTCTTGGTCTTTTTGTTTCCGTTTTCAAATTATATAATAAACTTACAAAAACAATTCAAAAGGAGAACAATTATGGAAGTCATTTCAAGTGTTCTAAATTGGTTTTCTAGCAATATTTTGCAGAATCCCGCATTTTTCGTAGGTTTATTGGTGCTAATAGGATATGCACTTTTGAAAAAACCTGCTCATGACGTTTTCTCAGGTTTCGTTAAAGCAACAGTAGGGTATATGTTGCTCAACGTGGGTGCTGGTGGTTTGGTTACAACCTTCCGTCCAATCTTGGCAGCCCTTAACTACAAATTCCAAATCGGTGCAGCGGTTATTGACCCTTACTTTGGACTTGCTGCAGCAAACAACAAAATTGCAGCAGAGTTTCCAGATTTCGTTGGAACTGCAACTACAGCTCTATTGATCGGTTTTGGAGTAAATATCTTGCTTGTAGCTCTACGCAAGATCACGAAAGTAAGAACCCTCTTTATTACTGGTCACATCATGGTGCAACAAGCTGCGACTGTATCTCTTATGGTTCTATTCTTAGTCCCACAATTGCGCAATGCTTATGGTACAGCAGCTATTGGTATCATCTGTGGCCTTTACTGGGCAGTTAGTTCAAATATGACTGTTGAGGCAACTCAACGCTTGACTGGTGGTGGCGGTTTTGCGATTGGTCACCAACAACAATTTGCAATCTGGTTTGTAGATAAAGTGGCAGGACGCTTTGGTAAGAAAGAAGAAAGTCTAGATAATCTTAAATTGCCTAAGTTCCTCTCAATTTTCCACGATACAGTTGTTGCATCTGCTACTTTGATGCTCGTATTCTTCGGAGCCATTCTTTTAATCTTGGGTCCAGACATTATGTCTAATAAAGAAGTCATCACTTCAGGAACTCTATTCAATCCTGCTAAACAAGATTTCTTTATGTACATTATCCAAACAGCCTTCACCTTCTCAGTTTACTTGTTCGTTTTGATGCAAGGTGTCCGCATGTTCGTATCTGAGTTGACAAATGCCTTCCAAGGTATTTCAAACAAATTGTTGCCAGGTTCATTCCCAGCGGTTGACGTTGCGGCTTCTTATGGATTTGGTTCTCCAAATGCTGTCTTGTCTGGATTTGCCTTTGGTTTGATTGGTCAATTGATTACAATTGTCTTGCTCATCGTCTTTAAAAACCCTATCCTGATTATTACAGGATTTGTACCAGTGTTCTTTGACAATGCAGCCATTGCGGTCTACGCTGATAAACGCGGTGGATGGAAAGCGGCTGTTATCCTATCCTTCATCTCAGGTGTTCTCCAAGTTGCTTTAGGAGCTCTCTGTGTAGCTCTTCTTGATTTAGCATCTTATGGTGGTTACCATGGAAATATCGACTTTGAATTCCCATGGCTTGGATTTGGATATATCTTCAAATACCTTGGTATTGTTGGTTATGTACTTGTGTGTCTCTTCTTGCTTGTTATTCCTCAACTTCAATTTGCCAAAGCAAAAGATAAAGAGAAATATTACAACGGTGCAGTTCAAGAAGAAGCTTAGTATCTAGAAAAGGAGAAATAAAATGGTTAAAGTATTAGCAGCGTGCGGAAATGGAATGGGTTCATCAATGGTTATCAAGATGAAGGTTGAAAATGCTCTCCGTAAGCTTAATCAAACAGATTTTACAGTCAATTCATGCAGTGTCGGTGAAGCTAAAGGTTTAGCAGCAGGATATGACATCGTAATCGCTTCTCTTCATTTGATCCAAGAATTGGAAGGGCGAACTAATGGGAAGTTAATTGGGCTTGACAACTTGATGGATGATAAAGAAATCACTGAAAAACTCAGTCAAGCACTACAGTAAAAGGTTGGAGGGGGCTGGATAGAAACTGAGAGTCATCGTTTCTGTCCTTCTCCCTCTTTAAATAAAGGAGGCAGATATGAATTTAAAACAAGCTTTAATTGACAATGACTCGATCCGACTAGGTTTAGAAGCTAAAGACTGGAAAGAAGCAGTCAAGGTAGCAGTAGATCCCTTGATTGAAAGTGGAGCAATTTTGCCAGAGTATTACGATGCTATCATTGAATCGACTGAAGAGTATGGCCCATACTATATCTTAATGCCAGGTATGGCTATGCCCCATGCTAGACCTGAAGCTGGAGTGCAAAGAGATGCCTTTTCATTGATCACCTTACAAAATCCTGTTGTATTTTCAGATGGGAAAGAAGTTTCAGTTTTGTTGGCACTAGCAGCAACAAGCTCAAAAATTCACACAAGTGTAGCCATTCCACAAATCATTGCCCTGTTTGAATTAGAAGATTCTATTGCACGTTTACAGGCTTGCCAGACTAAAGAAGATGTCTTGGCTATGATTGAAGAATCTAAGGATAGCCCTTATCTCGAGGGATTGGATTTGGAAAGTTAGAAAGAAGAATAAAGAAATGACAAAAAGAATACCTAATTTACAAGTTGCATTAGATCATTCAGACTTGCAAGGAGCGATTAAAGCAGCTGTTTCTGTTGGTCAGGAAGTAGATATTATCGAAGCTGGAACTGTTTGCTTATTACAAGTTGGAAGTGAACTGGTTGAAGTCTTGCGAAACCTTTTTCCAGATAAGATTATTGTGGCAGACACAAAATGTGCCGATGCTGGTGGAACAGTTGCCAAAAATAATGCCGTTCGTGGTGCCGATTGGATGACTTGTATCTGTTGTGCAACTATCCCTACTATGGAAGCGGCTCTAAAGGCTATCACGGCTGAACGTGGAGACCGAGGCGAAATCCAGATTGAACTTTATGGCGATTGGACTTTTGAACAAGCTCAGCTTTGGCTAGATGCTGGTATCTCACAAGCTATTTATCACCAATCTCGTGATGCACTTCTTGCTGGTGAGACTTGGGGTGAAAAAGACCTTAATAAGGTTAAAAAACTCATCGACATGGGCTTCCGTGTGTCTGTAACAGGTGGTCTAGATGTAGATACTCTCAAACTATTTGAAGGCGTTGATGTCTTTACCTTCATCGCAGGTCGTGGAATTACAGAAGCTGCTGATCCAGCAGGAGCAGCGCGTGCCTTCAAGGATGAAATCAGACGAATTTGGGGGTAAACCATGGCACGTCCAATTGGAATTTATGAAAAGGCAACCCCGACACACTTTACTTGGCTAGAACGTTTAAATTTTGCCAAGGAGTTAGGCTTTGATTTTGTAGAGATGTCTATTGATGAACGTGACGAGCGTTTAGCAAGACTGGACTGGAGCAAGGACGAGCGTTTGGAAGTTGTCAAAGCAATCTATAAAACTGGTGTTCGTATTCCTTCTATCTGTTTTTCAGGCCATCGTCGCTACCCATTGGGATCAAATGATCCAGTTATAGAGGAAAAATCTCTAGAACTCATGAAAAAATGTATTGAATTAGCCCAAGACTTGGGAGTTCGTACTATTCAATTAGCTGGTTACGACGTTTATTATGAGGAAAAGTCACCCCAGACACGCCAACGTTTTATCAAAAATTTGAGAAAAGCTTGTGACTGGGCTGAAGAGGCTCAGGTGGTACTTGCTATTGAAATTATGGATGATCCTTTCATCAATAGCATCGAAAAATACTTGGCTGTAGAAAAAGAGATTGACTCTCCCTACCTCTTTGTATACCCAGATATTGGTAATGTATCTGCATGGCATAATGATGTCTACAGTGAATTTTATCTTGGGCATCATGCCATCGCAGCTCTCCATCTCAAGGATACTTATGCAGTGACAGAAAGTTCAAAGGGCCAGTTCCGAGATGTAACTTTTGGGCAAGGTTGTGTCAAATGGGAAGAAGCTTTCGATATTTTAAAACAAACCAATTATAATGGACCTTTCCTAATCGAAATGTGGTCTGAAAATTGTGAAACTGTAGAAGAAACACGCGCAGCCATTCAAGAGGCGCAAGCTTTTCTCTATCCACTAATTAAGAAAGCAGGTTTGATGTAAGATGAATCAAGTAATAAACGATATGCGTAAACGAGTCTGTAATGCCAATCAATCATTACCAAAACATGGACTTGTCAAATTTACCTGGGGGAATGTATCTGAAGTCGATCGGGAACTCGGTGTCATTGTTATCAAACCATCAGGTGTGGATTATGACGAATTGACACCAGAAAACATGGTAGTGACTGATCTAGATGGTAAGGTCCTAGAAGGGGATTTAAGACCATCTTCTGATCTTCCAACTCATGTGCAGTTATATAAGGCTTGGTCAGAAATTGGTAGTGTGGTCCACACTCATTCGACAGAAGCTGTTGGTTGGGCTCAGGCAGGTCGTGATATTCCTTTCTACGGAACAACCCATGCAGACTATTTCTACGGTTCAATCCCTTGCGCCCGTAGTTTGACCAAGGACGAAGTAGAAGTGGCCTATGAAAAAGATACTGGCCTGGTTATCGTAGAAGAGTTTGAACGTCGCGGTCTCAATCCTGTTGAAGTACCAGGTATTGTTGTACGCAATCACGGTCCATTCACCTGGGGCAAAAATCCAGAGAATGCTGTTTATCACTCTGTCGTACTAGAGGAAGTATCAAAGATGAATCGCTTTACAGAACAAATCAATCCAAGAGTTGAACCTGCTCCCCAGTACATTCTAGAAAAACACTACCAACGTAAGCATGGACCAAATGCTTATTACGGTCAAAAGAAATAAGAAATTGAATTGAAAAGAGGCTAGGACCTTTCAATCCAAGCCTCGCTTTTGTAATTGTAAGTATTCGTTGTTAAGAGACTACTGTTGATAATTGAAATGCGTTAGTGAATGTGATACTATTATAAAGTTGTTTTCAAGGCAGTTGATTGATAGAGGAGTATGAAATATGGTACTGGATAAGGCAAGTTGTGATTTGCTTCAATATTTGATGGATCAAGAAACGTCCAAAACGATTATGGGGATTTCGAAAGATTTGAAAGAGTCAAGAAGGAAAATTTATTATCACATTGACAAAATCAATGCTGCTCTGGGTGACGAGGCGCTTCACATCATTAGTATTCCACGAATTGGTATTCACTTAACGGAAGAGCAGAGAGATGCTTGTTGTGAACTATTATCGGAAGTAGATTCGTACGATTATATCATGAGTGCGCATGAACGTATGATGATAATGTTACTATGGATAGGTATTTCTAAAGAACGTATTACGATTGAAAAATTGATGGAGTTAACAGAGGTGTCTAGGAATACTGTTCTCAATGATTTGAATAGTATTCGTTATCAACTAACTTTGGAACAATATCAGGTGACCTTGCAAGTGAGCAAGTCACAGGGATACCATCTTCATGCCCACCCTCCTCTTAATAAAATTCAGTATCTTCAATCGCTTCTATATCATATTTTTATGGAAGAAAATGCCACTTTTGTATCTATTTTAGAAGATAAGATGAAAGAGAGGTTAGATGGTGAGTGTTTGCTTTCTGTTGAAATGAACCAATTTTTTAAGGAACAGGTTCCTTTAGTTGAACAAGATTTAGGGAAGAAAATAAATCATCATGAAGTAACTTTTATGTTGCAGGTTCTACCTTATTTGCTGTTAAGCTGTCATAATGTTGAACAGTATCAAGAAAGACATCAGGATATAGAGAAAGAATTTTCTTTGATAAGAAAAAGAATAGAGTATCAGGTGTCTAAGAAATTAGGAGAACGGTTGTTTCAAAAGTTTGAAATTTCTTTGTCAGAACTTGAAGTTTCTCTTGTAGCTGTTCTTCTCCTCTCCTATCGTAAAGATTTGGATATTCATGCAGAAAGTGATGATTTTCGGCAATTAAAACTTGCTTTAGAAGAATTTATCTGGTATTTTGAATCACAAATCCGAATGGAGATTGAGAACAAGGATGATTTGTTAAGAAATTTGATGATCCACTGTAAAGCCTTGTTATTTAGAAAGACTTACGGTATTTTTTTCTAAAAATCCTCTAACAAAACAAATTCGATCCAAGTATGGAGAATTATTTTTAGTCACTAGAAAATCTGCGGAAATTTTAGAAGGAGCATGGTTTATTCGGCTAACAGACGATGATATTGCCTATTTGACGATTCATATTGGAGGATTTTTAAAGTATACACCATCGTCTCAAAAAAATATGAAAAAAGTTTATCTCGTTTGTGATGAAGGTGTTGCGGTTTCGAGACTTTTGCTGAAACAATGCAAACTTTATTTTCCAAATGAGCAAATTGGCACTGTATTTACAACAGAACAATTTAAGAGTGTGGAAGATATTGCACAAGTTGATGTAGTGATTACTACTAATGATGATTTGGATAGCAGATTTCCGATTTTAAGGGTTAATCCTATCCTTGAAGCAGAAGATATTTTGAAAATGCTAGACTATCTTAAACACAATATATTTCGTAATGAGAGCAAAAGTTTCAGTGAAAATCTTTCTAGTCTTATTTCGTCTTATATTGTAGACAGCAAGTTGGCTAGTAAGTTCCAAGAAGAGGTTCAAACACTTATAAATCAAGAAATAGTAGTTCAAGCTTTTTTGGAAGATATTTGAAGGACAGTCCAATGATGAACACAAACCTGTGTTTTTCTTGGTCTTTTTTAGTGTTTTGAAGGGTGGTATACTAGTTTCAAAGATAACAATTATATCCAAAGGAGGCAACATATGCCAAACGTCAAAGAAATTACAAGAGAGTCATGGATTTTAGCTACTTTCCCAGAGTGGGGAACCTGGTTGAACGAAGAAATCGAAGAAGAAGTCGTACCTGAAGGCAATTTTGCCATGTGGTGGCTAGGTAACTGTGGTACTTGGATTAAGACACCATGTGGTGCTAACGTTGTCATGGACCTTTGGTCAAACCGTGGAAAATCAACTAAAAAAGTGAAAGATATGGTTCGTGGGCACCAAATGGCAAATATGGCAGGTGTTCGTAAGTTGCAACCAAATTTGCGTGTTCAGCCAATGGTTATTGATCCATTTGCTATCAACGAACTCGACTACTACTTGGTTTCACACTTCCATAGTGACCATATCGATCCATACACAGCTGCAGCAATTCTCAACAATCCTAAGTTAGAGCATGTTAAGTTTATCGGTCCTTACCACTGTGGACGAATCTGGGAAGGATGGGGTGTTCCAAAAGAACGTATCATCGTTGTTAAACCAGGTGACACTATCGAATTAAAAGATATGAAGATTCATGCAGTAGAATCATTTGACCGTACTTGTTTGGTAACTCTCCCAGTGAACGGTGCTGATGAGACAGGCGGTGAACTTGCTGGCTTAGCTGTTACAGATGAAGAAATGGCTCAAAAGGCTGTTAACTATATCTTTGAAACACCAGGTGGAACCATCTATCATGGTGCAGATTCTCACTTCTCAAACTATTTTGCAAAACATGGTAAAGACTTTAAAATTGATGTTGCTTTGAATAACTATGGTGAAAATCCGGTAGGTATCCAAGATAAAATGACATCTATCGACCTTCTTCGTATGGCAGAAAATCTGCGTACCAAAGTCATTATCCCAGTTCACTATGATATCTGGTCTAACTTCATGGCTTCTACTAATGAGATTCTAGAACTTTGGAAAATGAGAAAAGATCGCTTGCAATACGATTTCCATCCATTTATCTGGGAAGTTGGCGGTAAGTACACTTATCCTCAAGATCAACACTTAGTAGAATACCATCATCCACGTGGTTTTGATGATTGTTTTGAACAAGACTCTAACATTCAATTTAAAGCTTTGCTATAATATAAAAATATTCTTTGGAGGTTATCCGTATGTTGCATGATACGGATAATTTTCATATAATAGTAGAATAGAATGTGTGATCTAATAATCACCTCAAATAGAAAGGAAATTCTATGTCAAATCTATCTGTTAATGCAATTCGTTTCCTAGGTATTGACGCTATCAACAAAGCCAACTCAGGTCACCCAGGTGTGGTCATGGGAGCAGCTCCGATGGCTTACAGCCTCTTTACAAAACAACTTCGTATCAATCCAGCTCAACCAAACTGGATTAACCGCGACCGTTTCATTCTTTCAGCCGGTCATGGTTCAATGCTTCTTTATGCCCTTCTTCACCTTTCTGGTTTTGAAGATGTCAGCATGGATGAAATCAAGAGTTTCCGTCAATGGGGTTCAAAAACACCAGGTCACCCAGAATTTGGCCATACAGCAGGGATTGATGCTACGACAGGTCCTCTAGGGCAAGGGATTTCAACTGCTACTGGTTTTGCCCAGGCAGAACGTTTCTTGGCAGCCAAATATAACCGTGAAGGCTACAATATCTTTGACCACTATACTTATGTTATCTGTGGAGACGGAGACTTGATGGAAGGTGTCTCAAGCGAGGCGGCTTCTTACGCAGGCTTGCAAAAGCTAGATAAGTTGGTTGTCCTTTACGATTCAAATGACATCAACTTGGATGGTGAGACAAAGGATTCCTTTACAGAAAGTGTTCGTGACCGTTACAATGCTTACGGTTGGCATACAGCCTTGGTTGAAGATGGAACAGACTTGGAAGCTATCCATGCTGCTATCGAAACAGCTAAAGCTTCAGGCAAACCATCTTTGATTGAAGTGAAGACTGTGATTGGATATGGTTCTCCAAACAAACAAGGAACTAATGCTGTACACGGTGCTCCTCTTGGAGCAGATGAAACTGCAGCTACTCGTCAAGCTCTCGGTTGGGAATATGAACCATTTGAAATCCCAGAACAAGTATATGCTGATTTCAAAGAACATGTTGCAGACCGTGGTGCATCAGCTTATCAAACTTGGACAAAGCTAGTTGCTGATTATAAAGAAGCTCACCCAGAATTGGCTGCAGAAGTCGAAGCTATCATTGATGGACGCGATCCAGTTGAAGTGACTCCAGCAGACTTCCCAACCTTAGAAAACGGCTTTTCTCAAGCAACTCGTAACTCGAGTCAGGATGCTTTGAACGTTGTGGCAGCTAAGTTGCCAACTTTCTTGGGTGGATCAGCTGACCTAGCTCACTCAAACATGACTTATATCAAGACTGACGGACTTCAAGACGATGCCAATCGCTTGAACCGTAACATTCAGTTTGGTGTCCGCGAATTTGCAATGGGAACGATCTTGAACGGGATGGCTCTTCATGGTGGACTTCGTGTATACGGTGGAACTTTCTTCGTCTTCTCTGACTATGTGAAGGCAGCTGTCCGCTTGTCAGCCTTGCAAGGTCTTCCTGTGACTTATGTCTTTACCCACGATTCTATTGCAGTTGGGGAAGATGGTCCAACTCACGAACCAGTTGAGCACTTAGCAGGACTTCGTGCTATGCCAAATCTAAATGTTTTCCGTCCAGCAGATGCGTGTGAAACGCAAGCAGCTTGGTACCTTGCAGTGACAAGTGAGAAAACACCAACTGCCCTTGTCTTGACACGTCAAAACTTGACTGTTGAAGAGGGAACAGACTTCGACAAGGTTGCTAAAGGTGCTTATGTCGTCTATGAAAATGCAGCAGATTTTGATACAATCTTGATTGCGACAGGTTCAGAGGTCAATCTAGCTGTCTCAGCTGCTAAAGAATTGGCTAGTCAAGGCGAAAAAGTCCGCGTAGTCAGCATGCCATCTACAGATGTCTTTGATAAACAAGATGCAGCTTACAAGGAAGAAATCCTTCCAAATGCAGTTCGCCGTCGTGTTGCAGTCGAAATGGGTGCAAGTCAAAACTGGTACAAATATGTTGGTCTAGATGGTGCTGTTCTTGGTATTGATACCTTCGGAGCCTCTGCCCCAGCACCAAAAGTATTGGCAGAATATGGCTTTACTGTTGAAAATCTTGTAAAAGTCGTTCAAAACTTGAAATAATCCTAAAAATCAGGGCGTAAGCTCTGGTTTTTCTGGTTTTTCTTACTAGAAAAGCAAGGTACAATCTTGTAAAAGTAGCTGAAATTTGATATAGTAGTCCTATGTAAAAGACAAAGGAGAAACTAATGAATCCAAATTATACATTTTTAATCATACTAGTCCTTATGATGGGTTTGATGTTCTTTACGCAACGCTCTCAAAAGAAACAAGCACAAAAACGTATGGAAAGTTTAAACAAACTACAAAAAGGCTATGAAGTGATTACAATCGGTGGACTTTACGGAACAGTCGATGAAGTAGATACGGAGAAGAGAACGATTGTTCTTGATGTAGATGGAGTTTACTTGACTTTTGAACTAGCTGCTATCAAGACCGTATTGCCGCTGAAAGAAACAGCTTCACTCGAAGGCGCAATTGAAAAATAAGACGGGATTACTAACTCCCGTTTTTCTATAAAAGAAAGGAAATGGGATGAAAAAACTAGTCTTTGTCTGCCTGGGAAATATTTGCCGTAGCCCTATGGCCGAGTTTGTTATGAAATCAATGACAGCTAATTATGAAATTCAAAGTCGAGCGACTTCCTCTTGGGAACATGGCAATCCGATTCATAAGGGAACTCAAGGGATTTTTCAAGAGTATGAGATTCCTTATGATAACTGCAAGACATCGCTTCAGATTAGTAAGGAAGATTTTGAAGCCTTTGATTATATTATCGGAATGGACGCTTCAAATGTTTCTGACTTACGTCAGATGTGTCCAGTAGACTGTCAAGATAAGATTTACTCATTTGCATCTGAAAGTGTTCCAGATCCTTGGTATACTGGAGATTTTGAAGAAACTTATCAGCGTGTTCAAGAGGGTTGTCAAGCATGGTTAGAACGTTTAGAAAAGGAGAGTGAAGGTGGGAAATCTTAAGAATTTTTACGACAAGTATCGTGTCTATCTGACTCGTCCACGTTTAGAACTTCTAGCAGTAGTTACCATTGCTATCTGTGCTGTACTCGTCTTTTTCCTAAATATTCCCGGAAAAGGTGTCTTAAAACTCGATAATGGAACGATTGTTTACGATGGCAGTCTTGTCCGTGGTAAAATGAATGGACAAGGTACCATCACCTTCCAAAATGGAGATCAATATACAGGTGGTTTCAACAATGGAGCCTTCAACGGAAAAGGTACCTTTCAATCCAAAGAAGGCTGGACCTACGAAGGTGATTTTGTAAATGGTCAGGCTGAAGGAAAAGGGAAACTAACAACAGAACAAGAAGTTGTTTATGAAGGGACTTTTAAACAAGGCGTTTTTCAACAAAAATAAAGCCTCCTTATCAAAGGAGGTATTATTAGAACTGCAAAGTAAGCGCTTACCTGCAAATCCCTTTCTTTCCAAGTTCCTCTTCCAATCAAGTTTGTGAAATAAAAAATATTTGAAATAAATTTCACAAATTCCAAAGATAAGACCTGATAAGAAAAGAAAATGAGAAAAATTTCACAAGGAACTAAAAATTCTTTGTGAAATGTTCATGAAACTGTTTACAAAGTTGAAATAATGCGTTATAATAAACTTGTGAAAAAATTAACAAAGGATTAAATCCTTGAAAGCTATGGAGGAAAATATGGCTGATAAAAAAACTGTGACACCAGAGGAAAAGAAACTCGCTGCTGAAAAACATGTAGATGAGTTGGTGCAAAAAGCTCTCGTAGCCCTTGAAGAAATGCGTAAATTGGATCAAGAGCAAGTCGACTATATTGTGGCCAAAGCGTCAGTAGCAGCTTTGGATGCCCATGGAGAATTGGCTTTACATGCCTTTGAAGAAACAGGACGTGGTGTGTTTGAAGATAAAGCAACTAAGAACTTGTTTGCTTGTGAACACGTAGTAAACAACATGCGCCATACTAAGACAGTTGGCGTTATTGAAGAGGACGATGTAACAGGTTTAACCCTTATTGCTGAACCGGTCGGTGTTGTTTGTGGTATCACTCCAACAACAAACCCAACATCAACAGCAATCTTCAAATCATTGATTTCATTGAAGACACGTAACCCAATCGTCTTTGCCTTCCATCCATCAGCACAAGAATCATCTGCTCATGCAGCACGTATCGTCCGCGATGCAGCTATCGCAGCAGGAGCTCCTGAAAACTGTGTGCAATGGATTACTCAACCATCTATGGAAGCAACTAGTGCCCTTATGAACCACGAAGGTATTGCAACAATTCTTGCAACAGGTGGTAATGCCATGGTTAAAGCGGCTTACTCATGTGGTAAACCAGCTCTTGGGGTAGGTGCCGGAAACGTTCCAGCTTATGTTGAAAAATCAGCTAACATTCGCCAAGCTGCACACGATATCGTCATGTCTAAATCATTTGATAACGGTATGGTCTGTGCATCTGAACAAGCGGTTATCATTGATAAAGAAATTTACGATGAATTTGTAGCAGAGTTCAAATCTTACCATACTTACTTTGTAAACAAGAAAGAAAAAGCTCTTCTTGAAGAATTCTGCTTTGGCGTGAAAGCAAACAGCAAAAACTGTGCTGGTGCAAAATTGAACGCTGACATCGTTGGTAAACCAGCAACTTGGATTGCAGAACAAGCAGGATTTACAGTTCCAGAAGGAACAAACATTCTTGCTGCTGAATGTAAAGAAGTTGGTGAAAATGAGCCATTGACTCGTGAAAAATTATCACCAGTTATCGCAGTTTTGAAATCTGAAAGCCGTGAAGATGGTATTATTAAGGCTCGTCAAATGGTTGAATTTAACGGTCTTGGTCACTCAGCAGCCATCCATACAGCTGACGAAGAATTGACTAAAGAATTTGGTAAAGCTGTTAAAGCTATTCGTGTTATCTGTAACTCACCTTCTACTTTCGGTGGTATCGGGGACGTTTACAATGCCTTCTTACCATCATTGACACTTGGATGTGGTTCTTACGGACGCAACTCAGTTGGGGATAACGTTAGTGCCATTAACCTCTTGAATATCAAAAAAGTCGGAAGACGGAGAAATAACATGCAATGGATGAAACTTCCTTCAAAAACATACTTTGAACGTGATTCAATTCAATACCTTCAAAAATGTCGTGACGTTGAACGTGTCATGATCGTTACTGACCATGCCATGGTAGAGCTTGGTTTCCTTGATCGTATCATCGAACAACTTGATCTTCGTCGTAATAAGGTTGTTTACCAAATCTTTGCTGATGTAGAACCGGATCCAGATATCACAACTGTAAACCGTGGTACTGAGATTATGCGTGCCTTCAAACCAGATACAATCATCGCTCTCGGTGGTGGATCTCCAATGGATGCTGCTAAAGTAATGTGGCTCTTCTACGAACAACCAGAAGTGGACTTCCGTGACCTTGTTCAAAAATTCATGGATATCCGTAAACGTGCCTTCAAATTCCCATTGCTTGGTAAGAAGACTAAATTCATCGCAATCCCAACAACATCTGGTACAGGATCTGAAGTAACACCATTTGCCGTTATCTCTGATAAAGCAAACAACCGTAAATACCCAATCGCGGACTACTCATTGACACCAACTGTGGCAATCGTAGACCCTGCCTTGGTATTGACAGTTCCTGGATTTGTTGCTGCGGACACTGGTATGGACGTATTGACCCACGCGACTGAAGCTTACGTATCACAAATGGCTAGCGACTACACTGACGGTCTTGCACTTCAAGCTATCAAACTTGTATTCGAAAACCTTGAAAGCTCAGTTAAGAATGCAGACTTCCACTCACGTGAGAAAATGCATAACGCTTCAACAATCGCTGGTATGGCCTTTGCCAATGCCTTCCTAGGTATTTCTCACTCAATGGCTCATAAGATTGGTGCGCAATTCCACACAATCCACGGTCGTACAAATGCTATCTTGCTTCCATACGTCATTCGCTACAACGGTACACGTCCAGCTAAGACAGCAACATGGCCTAAGTACAACTACTACCGTGCAGATGAAAAATACCAAGATATCGCACGCATGCTTGGACTTCCAGCTTCTACTCCAGAAGAAGGTGTGGAATCTTACGCAAAAGCTGTCTACGAACTTGGTGAGCGTGTAGGTATCCAAATGAACTTCAAAGCACAAGGAATTGATGAAAAAGAATGGAAAGAACATTCACGTGAATTGGCCTTCCTTGCTTACGAAGATCAATGTTCACCAGCTAACCCACGTCTTCCAATGGTTGACCACATGCAAGAAATCATCGAAGATTCTTACTATGGTTACAAAGAAAGACCAGGACGCCGTAAATAATTGTTATCAGCCTAGAGGCAGGAGTTATCCTGTCTCTTTTTTGTAATTCTATTTGAAAAATGGTATAATCATCGCATATATTTATTTGAAAATCAAATCTTTTATAATCATGCGAGGGGCAAATGAACAAGATAAATGAGTTAGGGGATAAAGTGCGACTTTTAAGAGAGGAGAAAGGACTTAGTCGTCCAGTTTTTTGCGGGAATGAGTCTGAATTATCAGTCCGTCAGTTGGTGCGGATAGAAAAAGGAGAATTTCGCCCGACTATAAAAACACTAGAATATATTGCAGAACGATTAGAAATTCCGTCCTATGTCTTGATGCCAGATTATAAGGAATTACCCAAGCGTTACCAAGAATTAAAATACTTTCTTTTACATCATCCTGACTATGGAGACAAGGAGTTGCAGGAACAAAAGGAAGAATATTTCGATGAGATTTTTGAGTGTTTTTATGATGATTTGCCACGTGATGAGAAAGTGCTAGTGGATTGTCTTCAAGCCATAGATGAAGTGAGAGCGACTAGTAATTCCTTATACGGAAGTGGTGTGATTGAGGACGGTCTTCAAGACTTACTATCCAGAGATGTATATAAAGCCGAGGACTTGTTGAAATTGAGACTGTATTTCAACTGTCAGTTAATGGATGGTTTAAATGTGGGTGAGATAAAAGAATCTGAGCATGAAACCATTCTTTGTTTTCATGACAAACTAAGTTCTCAGGTTGATAAGATAGAGTTCGATTGTTTGGACTTGCTTAGAGATTCCTTGTTAGCTTCTTTAGCTTGTATAGAAATTATGGGGTTGTTTCATTATTTTAAGAGAGCAGTTGAGACCTTAAATAAAATAGGGCAGAAAACACGAGATTTCCAAAAGCAACCGATTGTCTTGATGGTGGAGTGGAAATATTATCTTCAGACTGATTATAATACGGCAAAACAAAAGTATGAAGAAGCAAAAATGATGGCGAGGATGTTTGGCAATGAGAAGTTAATCGTTAGTTTAGATAATGAATGGGCCGAGGATCTAGAGAGATATCGTTAAAGAGTTTATAGGGGTGACATTTCTGTCATTGAGAGAATGCCGCTTTTTTGTTACAATGAATTTTATACTCAATGAAAATCAAAGAGCAAACTAGGAAACTAGCCGCAGGCTGTACTTGAGTACGGCAAGGCGACGTTGACGTGGTTTGAATTTGATTTTCGAAGAGTATTACTTGATATACATCCAGAAGCAAACTAGGCAATAGAGAAAAAATTCTAAGCAGTAGGTTCATAGTGGCAATCAGTGCTGATGTCGCTTGAAGGCTTTTCTATAATTATGATGTATGACGATAACAGTTTTAAATAAGGGGGAAAGAATGTCCATTTTATCCATTAAAAATATTTCAAAGTTTTACACTTTGGACGGTAAACATCAAGAGCAGGCTCTAAGAAATATTAACCTGCAGATTGCAAAAGGTAAAATTACAGCGATTTACGGTCCGTCAGGCTGTGGCAAAACCAGTCTACTAAACATCATCAGCGGTTTAGACAGACAATATGAAGGAGGTTTAGAGTTTAAAGGGGAATCCCTCCGTGACTTATCAGAGATTGAACTAACTCAATTTCGTAAAGATAAGATTGGATTTGTGTTTCAAAACTTTAACCTTATTCCTCATCAGTCTGTCTTGGACAATGTCAAGCTACCTCTCTATGTCAAAGATTTATCTGACAGGGAGATGACAATGATTGCAAAGGAGCAATTAAGTAACTTGGGCATGGAGCCTTTTATTACTAAAAATGTTAAACAGCTTTCTGGCGGGCAAAAGCAACGTGTAGCAATCGCGCGTGCCTTGGTAAATCAGCCTGATATGATTGTAGCAGATGAACCAACGGGTTCGCTGGACTCTCAATCCCAAGAAATGGTATTGGAGGTATTTAAAAAATTAGCCCAAACAGGGAAAACAGTACTGATTGTAACCCATAATCCAGAGGTTGCCGAATATGCAGATGTGATTATCAAAATGAAGGATGGTGAAGTCGTTGAAGAAGTCAAAAAATAAAGGATTATCATTGAAAAATAAATTCAAACTTTCTTTAAATAACTTTCTGGAAAGAAAATGGCGTAACCTATTGATTGCGCTAGCAACCTCAATCGGTTTTGTAGGAGTCTTGATTTCTTTTGGATTGGGAAATGCCTTGATTTCGATGATTGATGAAAATACGAATGGAGGTCAAATTCCTTCTCAAGTTCAGATTGCTTTAAACACAAAAAATGTTGGACGAGGCTTTTTGAACCAAGATGATAAGAACTATATCACGGATACAGTTGGAAAAGAAGCTATTAAATATTTGGAGAGTCCTTTTGGGATGATTATGTCAAATATTACTATAGATGGGCAAGAAATGGATCTGAGTCAAACGATGCCTTCTTATGCTCAAGTAGTGAGTCTCTATGAGGATACAAGTATTTCTGTTAGTAGTAATGAGGCGGACAAAGTATTAGCTGGTTCCCTCTATACTGATTCAAATGAACAGGGATTGACGATTCCAAGCAGTTTACTAAAAAATTGGAATGAACAGACAGGAAAAAATCTGACAGCTAATGATGTTATTGGCAAATCAGTCTCAGCTAGCATTGTAGAAAATGCTGCTGAAGCTAGTAAGACTGCTCAATTTCAAACAAAGATTGTACGTGTAATCAATGATGAAGATGACCTGGAGGACAGCAACAGTTTCATGCCGTCTCATCAAATGGAAGCAATCTTGAAAGAGGCTGGATTTACAAAAGCTGTATCTTATTTTATCTTGGAACTCAAAGATCCATCACAAACAAAAGCGATAACAGAAGAATTGCAGAAAAACAAGAAGTATACTGTTCTTTCTCAACAGAAGGTTCTTGATATTGTGATTACTTTTATTCGTGTCATTCAGGGATTGTTGATTGTACTTTCATCACAAGCTATTGTGGTAGCAGCGGTCATGATTGGTATCATCATTTACATCAATATCATGCAACGTTCTAAGGAAATAGGTGTCATGAAGGCAGTTGGTTATCAAAATCGTGATGTCAAAGGAATTTTTATTTACGAGGCTATCTGGATTGTAGGCATCGCCTTGCTACTGGCCTTTTTGGTAGCACAAGGGGTGGGAAGTTTGGCGAATGCGGTTGTAAATCATTTTTACCCATCCATCACTAAGGTTTTTGAATTAAATTTGTTATCTGTTTTAGGAACTCTAGCTTTTGCTCTATTACTTGGTTATGTCTCAGCCTACTTCCCAGCACGTAAAATTAGTAAAATGGATCCTGTAGAATCGCTACGATATGAATAGTAAGGGAGTTCTTGATTTATATCCTTAAAAAGAAACTAACATAGAAAAACAATGTCCGTACTTGCAATTAAACTTAAATAGTTATATAATAGGTTTGTTGAAAGGTGATTTGTAGTGATTCAAGTTACTCTTTTCACAATAAAAATTTCATGATTTTCATAAGGAGGAAATCACTAATGGTAGTTAAAGTTGGTATTAACGGTTTCGGACGTATCGGTCGTCTTGCTTTCCGTCGTATCCAAAATGTAGAAGGTGTTGAAGTTACTCGTATCAACGACCTTACAGATCCAGTTATGCTTGCACACTTGTTGAAATACGACACAACTCAAGGTCGTTTCGACGGTACTGTTGAAGTTAAAGAAGGCGGATTTGAAGTTAACGGTAAATTCATCAAAGTTTCTGCTGAACGTGATCCAGAACAAATCGACTGGGCTAACGACGGTGTAGAAATTGTTCTTGAAGCTACTGGTTTCTTTGCTAAGAAAGCAGCTGCTGAAAAACACTTGCACGCTGGTGGAGCTAAAAAAGTTGTTATCACTGCTCCTGGTGGAAACGACGTTAAAACAGTTGTATTCAACACTAACCACGACGTTCTTGACGGTACTGAAACAGTTATCTCAGGTGCTTCATGTACTACAAACTGCTTGGCTCCAATGGCTAAAGCTCTTCAAGACAACTTTGGTGTTGTTGAAGGATTGATGACTACTATCCACGCTTACACTGGTGACCAAATGATTCTTGACGGACCACACCGTGGTGGTGACCTTCGCCGTGCTCGCGCTGGTGCTGTAAACATCGTTCCTAACTCAACTGGTGCTGCGAAAGCTATCGGTCTTGTAATCCCAGAATTGAACGGTAAATTGGACGGAGCTGCTCAACGTGTTCCTGTTCCAGCAGGTTCTGTAACTGAGTTGGTAGCAGTTCTTGAAAAGAACGTTACTGTTGATGAAGTGAACGCAGCTATGAAAGCAGCTTCAAACGAATCATACGGATACACTGAAGATCCAATCGTATCTTCAGATATCCTAGGTATGTCTTACGGTTCATTGTTTGATGCAACTCAAACTAAAGTTCTTGACGTTGACGGTAAACAATTGGTTAAAGTTGTATCATGGTACGACAACGAAATGTCATACACTGCACAACTTGTTCGTACTCTTGAATACTTCGCAAAAATTGCTAAATAATTCATGAGTCGATAAAAAGCAAGGCCTCTTGGTCTTGCTTTTCTTATATGGAAAAATGGATGACACAATCATCCATTCTTTTTTATTTCTCTTTCGAAAGTATCTGAAAGGGCAGTGAAGCTTAATTTTTCTAATGTAAGTGGATGGGTAAAGGAAAGTCGGAAGGCATGAAGCATAAGCCGACTTATCTTTGAATTGCTGTTATAGAGAGGGTCGCCCAAAATAGGGAAGTTATGATGCGAAAGGTGTACACGGATTTGATGGGTTCGACCTGTCTTTAGTTTGCAATGAACCAAGGAAGTCTTGTTTTGGAATTGCTTTAATCTGCTTACATGTGTTTCAGCATATTGCCCATTTTTTGTATCAACTATTCGCTTTCTGCGGTCATGGCGATCACGTCCGATTTTGTCTCTGAAAACAAGTTCTTTGCTGTTGATATTTCCGTCAACGAGTGCCCAATATTCCCTAGAAATCTCTTTTTTCTCCAATAAGCGATTGAGAATAGGTAGGATAAAAGGATTTTTGGCAAAGAGAACTAAACCACTGGTTTCCATGTCCAGACGATGAACGACATAGCAGGTTTGGCCAACATAGGCACTGACATGGTTAAGAAGGGCGATTTCGTTCGGCTGATTACCGTGGGTTTTCATCCCCTCTGGTTTGTTGACAATAATCAAGTGTTGATCTTGATAAACCTCTTGAACGAGGTTTGGGTTGCCCCAAGGAATTTCCTTTTTGGGATAATCTTCCTCATCAAAAGTCAACTGGCAAACATCCCCAGGGCTTACCATCTCGTTCCAGTGAACTTCTTCTTGGTTTATCAAAATATGTTTCTTGATTCTCAAAAAATGACGGATTTTTCTAGGGATGAGGAGTTGTTCCTCAAGTAATTGCTTTACCGTCATTTGAGGTAGAGAGTCTGGTAATGTAAATGTGAATTTCATACAGATATTGTAACAAAAAACCCCCTATTTTGATAGGAAATAGCTAAATTCTTGTCTTCCTATGATGAAGATGATAAAATAAACGCATGAAATTAGATAAATTATTCGAGAAATTTCTTTCTCTTTTTAAAAAAGAAACAAGTGAACTAGAGGACTCTGATTCTACTAGCCTACGTCGCTCTCGTAGTGATCGAAAAAAATTGGCCCAAGTAGGTCCAATTCGAAAATTTTGGCGTCGTTATCATCTAACAAAGATTGTCCTTATACTAGGTTTGAGTGCAGGCTTGCTAGTTGGAACCTATTTGTTTGCTGTGGCCAAGTCAACCAATGTCAATGATTTGCAAAACGCCTTGAAAACTCGGACTATCATTTTTGACCGTGAAGAAAAGGAGGCTGGTGCCTTGTCTGGTCAAAAGGGAACCTACGTTGAATTGACTGCTATCAGTAAAAATTTGCAGAATGCCGTTATTGCGACAGAAGACCGTTCCTTCTATAAAAATGACGGGATTAACTATGGTCGTTTCTTCTTGGCTATTGTCACTGCTGGTCGTTCAGGTGGTGGCTCTACTATTACCCAACAGCTGGCTAAAAATGCCTATCTGTCGCAGGATCAAACTGTTGAGAGAAAAGCGAAAGAATTTTTCTTGGCTTTAGAATTGACTAAAAAATATAGCAAGGATCAGATCCTAACCATGTACCTTAACAATGCCTATTTTGGAAATGGTGTGTGGGGTGTAGAAGATGCGAGTAAGAAATACTTTGGAGTTTCTGCATCAGAAGTGAGTCTGGATCAAGCTGCGACTCTGGCAGGGATGCTGAAGGGACCGGAATTGTATAATCCTTTGAATTCCGTACAAGATTCGACTAATCGTCGCGACACTGTCTTACAAAATATGGTTGCAGCAGGATATATTGATAAAAACCAAGAAACCGAAGCTGCAGAAGTTGATATGAATTCTCAATTGCACGATAAGTATGAAGGGAAAATCTCAGATTACCGCTATCCTTCTTACTTTGATGCGGTGGTTAATGAAGCTGTTTCCAAGTATAATCTAACAGAGGAAGAAATTGTCAATAATGGCTACCGCATTTACACAGAGCTGGATCAAAACTACCAAGCAAATATGCAGGTTGTCTATGAAAATACAGTGCTATTTCCGAGGGCAGAGGATGGAACATTTGCTCAATCAGGAAGTGTCGCTCTCGAACCGAAAACAGGGGGAGTTCGTGGAGTTGTCGGTCAAGTTGCTGGCAATGATAAAACGGGATTCCGGAATTTCAACTATGCAACCCAATCGAAACGTAGCCCTGGTTCTACAATTAAGCCTTTAGTTGTTTATACGCCAGCAGTTGAAGCAGGCTGGGCTTTGAATAAGCTCTTGGATAACCATACCATGCAGTATGACAGCTATAAGGTTGATAACTATGCAGGGATCAAAACGAGTCGAGAAGTTCCCATGTATCAAGCCTTGGCAGAATCGCTTAATCTACCTGCTGTTGCCACTGTTAATGATTTGGGCCTTGATAAGGCTTTTGAGGCGGGCGAAAAATTTGGACTCAACATGGAAAAGGTCGACCGTGTTCTTGGTATTGCCTTGGGAAGTGGTGTCGAAACCAACCCACTTCAAATGGCTCAAGCATATGCTGTTTTTGCCAATGAAGGTTTAATGCCGGAAGCTCATTTTATTAGTAGAATTGAAAATGCTAGTGGACAAGTTATTGCTAGCCATAAAAATTCACAAAAACGGGTGCTTGATAAGTCTGTAGCTGACAAGATGACTAGTATGATGTTGGGGACATTCACCAACGGAACCGGTATTAGTTCATCGCCTGCAGATTATGTCATGGCAGGGAAAACTGGTACAACCGAAGCTGTTTTTAATCCGGAATACACAAGTGACCAGTGGGTGATTGGTTATACTCCGGATGTGGTGATTAGTCATTGGCTTGGTTTTCCGATCACTGATGAAAATCACTATCTAGCAGGATCTACTTCAAACGGTGCAGCCCATGTCTTTAGGAATATTGCAAATACCATTTTACCTTATACACCAGGAAGTACCTTCACAGTTGAAAATGCATATAAGAAAAACGGAATTGCACCAGCTAACACAAAAAGACAAGTACAAACCAATGATAATAGCCAGACAGATGATAATTTGTCTGATATTCGAGGACGTGCGCAAAGTCTAGTAGATGAGGCTAGCCGGGCTATCTCGGATGCTAAGATTAAGGAAAAAGCTCAAACAATATGGGATTCGGTAGTCAATCTATTTCGCTAAGATGCTTGTCAAAGCCTAGCTTTCTTGTTATAATAGATAAGATGGAGGCGTTATGGCACTAAAAAAAGCAAGCCTAGCTTGTGCGGTTTGTGGTTCGAGAAACTATTCAATCAAGATCAGTGGAAACCCCAAGCCTACACGACTAGAAGTAAATAAATTTTGTAAGCATTGTGGCAAGTACACTACACACAGAGAAACGAGATAGGAGAGAGCGATGCGTTTTATTGGAGATATTTTTAGACTTCTTAAAGACACAACATGGCCAACTCGCAAGGAAAGCTGGAGAGATTTTCGTTCTATCATGGAATACACAGCTTTCTTTGTAGTAATTATTTACATTTTTGACCAGTTGATTGTTTCAGGTTTGATTCGATTTATTAACATTTTTTAGAAGAGTAGTGAAAGTACACTAAAAATCTTCTATTTATGAAAGGAAATATCATGGATAGTTTTGATAAAGGGTGGTTTGTTTTACAAACTTATTCTGGTTATGAAAATAAGGTAAAAGAAAATCTATTACAACGTGCACAAACCTACAATATGTTGGATAATATTCTACGCGTTGAAATTCCAACGCAAACAGTGCAAGTTGAAAAAAATGGAAAGAGAAAAGAAGTAGAAGAAAATCGCTTTCCAGGTTATGTTCTTGTAGAAATGGTCATGACAGATGAAGCTTGGTTTGTTGTGCGAAACACACCAAACGTTACAGGATTTGTCGGATCACACGGGAACAGATCAAAACCAACTCCATTATTGGAACAAGAAATTCGTGACATTTTGGTATCTATGGGACAAACTGTTCAAGAATTTGATTTCGATGTTGAGGTTGGTCAAACTGTACGTATTATTGATGGTGCTTTTGCAGACTACACTGGTAAGATTACAGAAATTGATAATAACAAAGTGAAGATGATTATCTCTATGTTTGGTAATGACACAGTTGCAGAAGTAAACCTAAACCAAATCGCAGAATTATAACCCAAAGAGAGGCAAGACCTCTCTTTTTTGTGCAGTTTAGACGGTGTAGGGAACAGAATGGGGGGAAATAACCAAATTAGCTTTTTGATTTGTTAAACTGTATTTAGAAAGGGGGAGATTATGCTTAAAGAATTGTATGAAGAAGTCCAGGGGAGTGTATATAAGTGTAGAAATGAATATTGCCTTCATTTATGGGAACTATCGGATTGGGACCAAGAGGGTATGATTTGCTTACATGAATTGATCAGTAGAGAAGAAGAATTGGTAGAAGATATTCCACGTTTAAGGAAATATTTCAAAACCAAGTTTCGAAATCGAATTTTAGACTATATCCGTAAGCAAGAAAGCCACAAACGAAGATATAATAAAGAACTTTATGAAGAAGTGGGTGATATAAGTCATCGTATAAGTGAGGGCGGTCTGTGGCTAGATGATTATTATTTCTTTCATGAAACACTAAGAGATTATAGAAACAAACAAAGTAAAGAGAAACAAGAAGAACTAGAACGCGTCTTAAGAGATGAACGCTTCCGAGGGCGTCAAAGAGTGCTAAAGGACTTACGCATTGTGTTTAAAGAGTTTGACATCCGTACTCATTAGGAATTCATGCAAAAAAATAAAAAAAGTTTAAAAAAGGTGTTGACAAAGTTTAAAAAGCCTGTATAATAGTAAGAGTTGAAAATAACAACTCTGGTCCGTTGGTCAAGGGGTTAAGACACCGCCTTTTCACGGCGGTAACACGGGTTCGAATCCCGTACGGACTATGGGTATGTTGCGGTAGAAACACTTGATGAAAAAAGTTTTAAAAAAGTTTCAAAAAAGTGTTGACAAGCGAAAGCGACTGTGATATACTAATATAGTTGTCGCTTGAGGGAAGCGAGTGACAA
>NZ_VMLY01000013.1:0-91873 GCF_013276905.1 Streptococcus sp. 3109
TAAATTTTATAACCTGCTTCCTCAAAGTACAACAAGAAATGAAACAGGCAAGGTTGTTGCAGGGCAAACTCATGAAGTAACTGATGTAGACATTCAGGAAAACGCCGAACCAGAGCCTAAGCCAGAGCCTAAGCCAGAACCTAAACCAGAGCCTAATCCAGAAAAATCAAATAGTATCCAGCCGGAATCAAAGAAATCAGAAGAAAAACTACCGAATACTGGTACAGAAAAAAATACGAACGTATCAACTATGGGATTACTAGCTATGGTAACAGGATTGGCATTAGGGTTATTTAAGAAAAAAGAAGAATCAGAATAACTCAATCTTTTGATTAGTTATTAGCTGAACTTATAATAACTAAATAGTGACTTCAATCAAATGTCTTAATTATTAAATTAAAATTGATGATTCTGAGCACTTCAAAAAACGCAATGTTAAAATTGAAAACATTGATTTACCAATCTTTTCCGGCTATGTATTTTGATGAACAGGTCGTTTTCAGAGGTGCTTTTGAATTATTGATTGATAAAAACTATTTTAGTGTCATTCTAGCTTCCACGATATGAGATGGAAAATCTTTTCTCCTTTTTGTGAGAGGAGATTTTTCAATTTTTATACTGAAAATAAGAGAGGGAAATATGTCAAGAATTATTACACTGCATTCTTTTACAAAAATACAGCGATATGGTTTTGAAAGTACCCAGTTTTATCGAGCGCGTATCGCAAGATATCTGGGAGTAGATTATCTCCATATTCTGACAAACCCACAAGTTAGACCTGACTGGAAGGTGGTTTTAAAAAAGCTAGGATTTTTAGAAAAAGAACTAATCTGTGTTCCTCATAGTTTTTCTGATATAGGACATGATTCCTTATCGGTTAAGCCTGAAACTCTCAATTTATCAGATAGTGATACGGTTGAACTCACTGCAGATGGTTTTGTCTCTTCTCTTACGTTAGGAGATGGCTCGGGTCGTTACTATTATACAAGTGGCCCTTTCCTTTTTGAAGATTTTAAGGCAAAAGAATTACGCTGGTTTCATAAAGATGGAAATCTAGCACTTGAAGGGCGTTTTATCAATCCATTCAAAGAACCTTCTCCTGTTTCTTTATTTTATCCTGAATATATTTTTCGAAAAGATGGAGTTATTTACTCTGAAGAAGATTTACTTGTCAAATTTTTGGTTGATATAGCTCAGGATACAGACTTAATTATTCGCGATCAACAAAGTATACCAAAGCCTAGTCTATGGAGATATATGGAAAACACGGGTAAGAATTACTATGAAGTGATTCATTCAAATGTTTCAATGAATATGTCACATGCTAATTTAAGGAAAAAAAATAAGTATCTTGTGGCTAGTGAGAAATTAACAGAATCATTACAAACAAAGGGCTATCATTCCACATTCTTAGCTCCTATGTTTTCAGAAAAGTTAGGAGAATTAAGACATATAGGCCCAATACGAGACTATTGCTTGGTGGGGCATATGGGGGAAATAAAAAATGTTGGACTAGTTATTGAAGCATTTATTGAGTTGTATAAAAAGGGTTCAAATGTTGAGATTACATTTTATGGTGGATCGGAAACAAGAATACAAGAACTTCGTAATCAGTATGATATCCCTCCCACAATCCATCTAAGAGGAGTGGTAGATAATGTTCCTTATAATCTACATCAATGCTATCTATCAGCCAGTTACACTGAATTGTTTGCAAATGCCTGTGTAGAAGCTTTGAGTCATGGCTTGCTAGCTTTGTTATCAGATGTGGACATTGCTCATCGTTTCTATGCAGAACAATCCAGTTCAATCACCTTATTTAGAACAAAGGAAGAGTTAATAGAAAAGATAGAAGAAATGGAACAAGTGGATTTTTGTAAATCAAATGCAGAAAATATCGCCCTAGCATCTCACTATTCACTAGAGAAAGTAGCTCAAATATACCGAAAATTACTAGATAGGAATTTCTAGGATGTTGGGAATTCTAGCTATCCTATTGCTCTATTTCTGCTTGATTTCCTGGATTGCCTATCGGCAAAAAGGGAGTGAGGGGGACTATTATCAGGTTAAGAAAGCTGTTCCTGTGACAGTTTTGGGCTTCTCAGTCTTTGCCACCTTGCTCAGCCCCATTTCCTTTCTGACTCTGGTGGGGAATGCCTATACAGGTAGATCCTATCTCTGGTTTGCCCAGTGCGGGATTTTTCTAGCCATTCCACTAGCTCATCGCTATTTTCTGCCCCTCTATCAAAAGGGAAACTACGAGACAGCTTATCATCTTTTAGAGGACAAGTTTCAATCTCCTAGCATTCGTTCACTGGCTTCAGGACTCTTCATCCTCTATCAGTTGGGGCGAATAGCAGTGGTGACCTACTTGTTGTCTCAGGCCTTAGCGCCCTTTATCCCTCTCAATCAGCTGGTCTTGTCAGGTCTACTCCTTCTTTTGACGGTCTATTATCTGGCAAGGGGTGGTCTCTTGGTTGTGCTGTGGACGGACTTCTTTCAGGGCTTGGTCCTGCTGGCTATATTAGCTCTCTTTCTACCAAGAATTGCCCAATCTGGTTTAGTCATGAATAGCAGTCAACAGATATTTCACTTTGCAGAGACGCTGGATGGGAAGACGGTCTTGATCTTAGTTGTAGGAGCAGGTTTTAGTAGCTTGTTTTCCTACGTTTCCTCACAGGATATTGTCCAACGTTTTAATAGCAAAATGGGGCGCCAAAAGATTGGAAAAATCTTATGGCTACAGGGACTCTTGTCCTTTGGGATTGCCAGTTTACTGTATCTGATTGGTCGCTTGATTCGTCAGGAAAATTTTGCCACCACATCGCCCAATCCTGTTCTCATTGCCTATGTTCAGGAATGTCTATCACCTTGGTTTGGCAGTTTCATCATGCTAGCTCTCTTGGCAGCAGGCCAATCCACAGTTTCATCCAGTATGAATGCAATTGTGACCTGCTTGAAGTTGGATTTTGCTTGGTCAAAGATTCGCTGGTCGCCAAGTATCCTATCCTTTGCCTTAGCAGGTTTGTCTTGGTTCCTCTGCCTCTTACTCATGAATGCAGAAATCTACTCCATCTACGAATGGATTAACGGCTTTATGGGGCTGACACTAGGCGTGATAGGTGGTTTGTATCTCTTGGTTTTACTCCTCAAAAGACCGAGTTTACAACTAGCCAAAATCTATCTGTTCTTTAGTTTAGGAGCCTTGTTTCTCTATTATTACAGTGGTTTATTTGCCAACCCCAATCCTTGGTTAAATAGCATCATCACTACCCTATCTGCCCTGTTTATCTCAATTCTAGGAAGACTATATGAAAGCACAATCTAAACCCATAGCCGTCATTTTGATCCGTTCGGGTTCACGAGGCTTAGTGGATAAAAATATCAAACCACTTGTAGGAAAACCTTTGGTTTTCTACACCATAGAAGTCGCTCTAGCCTCCAAGCTATTTAGTGATATCTGGGTTTCTTCAGACTCACTAGCCTATCTGGAACTTTGTCGTCAAGCCTATCCAGAGATTCGTTGTGTCCACAGACCAAAAGAATTGGCCTTGTCAACAACCTCTAGCTTAGAAAGCTTGCGAGACTTTTTACAGCCCTTTGAGGAAGAGCAGATCTTTGTGAATCTACAGGTGACCTCACCCTTGAGAGAGGTGGAGCACCTCGTCGAGTCCTATCACCTCTACTGTCAGTCTGGCGCCGACCATTTGATTTCCTGTGTTAAGGCGGACAAGAGTCGTAGTCTTTTCTTGCAGTTAGAGGAGTCACCTTTTATCCGTCCGCCTCAGGTGTCCAAGCACTATGCTCGGCAGAAAGAGCCTGTCTATTACTATCCCAACGGTAGTATCTGGATTTCTCGCAAGGATCGTTACCTACGAGATGAGACCTTTTACACAGATAAGACAGTAGCCTATGAAATGCCTAAACTCTATTCTTATGATATCGACGATGCCTTGGATTTTGAAGTCGTTGAGACCTTGCTACAACATCACCACCTAGGAGAATCAAAGAGATGAAACACCTCATCATTGCTACAACGCCCTTACAGGCTAAAATTGCCCATCATATCAAGGGATTTTATCCTGATCAGGACTTTGTCAGTCTTTATGTCAGTTCTGTCAAAAATGCCCGTCAGGAGCATTATGCTAAGGATTTTGACCATGTTTACTATCCTCAGAACGTAGAGGACTTGACTCAGATTTGTCAGGAACTGGCGGGAGACTATGACACTATCTTTTATGCTAGTTTTGACAATAGCTTGATTCTGGACTTGGTTGCTAGTTCCTCCTACCAGCATCTCATGAGTTTTGATGATGGCTATGCGGATATTTACCCCTTGGGCATGTATGCTTGCCCTCTCCATCCTAGTCAGGTAGGCTCTTTGGGCTTGACCAGAGATGACTTGATTGAGCGGACGGAAAAGCACTATACCCTCTATCGCAGTGACTACCATATCGTAGCTAGAGAAAAGCTTGTTTATCTGGAGCATTTTTTTGACCTGCCACAAGCACCCGTCTCAAATGGTAAGACGGTCAAGGTCCTGCTGGGACAAAAGTTCTCTGAGGAGGATGACCAAATCTCCATCCGTTTTATCAGTACCTATGCTAAGGCTTTGGCAATTGACCTCTATCTCCCCCATCCCAAGGAAACCTTCCATATTCCAGATGTAACTTACTTGGCTACAGCTTTAATCTTTGAAGATGTCCTAGCCCATCTTTTTCAAGAATACGAGTTTGTTCAGGTCTACCATTTTACTTCATCAGTCAGTCTCCACTTACAAGACCTGCCTCATGTGACTATCATAGGCATTTCCCTCCCCTACTATGAGGCCCGTCAAAATGAATTACGCCGATTGGGTTGTCAGTTTGAAACGATTCCACTTGGCTGGTAACTTAAAGTAAATAACTTGCACCCCTTATTCTAATATTTTCCCATTTTAATAGTAGTCGATAAGTTCCCTTGGGTCACTTGTTTTCTCCCGTTTTAGAGTGACTCAGGGGGCTTTTTTTGATATAATAAAAAGGACTGTTATCAGTTAGAAAGAGGTTGGTATGAAAGAATTACAAACTGTACTAAAGAACCATTTTGCAATCGAATTTGCAGACAAAAACTTACTGGAGACTGCCTTTACTCATACGAGTTATGCCAATGAGCACCGCCTCTTAAAAATTTCACACAATGAGCGCTTGGAATTTTTAGGAGACGCTGTTCTACAGTTATTGATTTCAGAATATCTGTATAAAAAATATCCTAAAAAGCCTGAAGGCGATTTGTCCAAACTCCGTGCCATGATTGTTCGCGAGGAGAGTTTGGCTGGATTTGCGCGTGATTGCCAGTTTGATCAGTTTATCAAACTTGGTAAAGGGGAAGAAAAGTCTGGTGGGCGCAATCGTGATACCATTCTTGGTGATGCCTTTGAAGCCTTTCTTGGTGCCCTCCTTTTGGACAAGGATGTGGCCAAGGTTAAGGAATTTATCTATCAAGTCATGATTCCTAAGGTTGAAGCAGGCGAATTTGAGATGATTACAGACTACAAAACCCATCTCCAAGAGTTACTTCAGGTAAATGGCGATGTGGCTATTCGTTATCAGGTGATTTCTGAAACGGGTCCTGCCCACGATAAGGTCTTTGATGTAGAAGTTCTGGTTGAAGGTAAGAGTATTGGTCAAGGTCAAGGTCGTTCTAAGAAACTAGCAGAGCAGGAAGCTGCCAAAAATGCCGTTGAGAAAGGGCTGGATTCATGTATTTAAAGGAAATTGAAATTCAGGGATTCAAGTCTTTTGCTGACAAGACCAAGGTCGTCTTTGACCAAGGTGTGACGGCAGTCGTTGGACCCAATGGATCTGGAAAGTCCAATATTACAGAAAGTCTGCGTTGGGCCTTGGGGGAGTCTAGTGTCAAGAGTCTCCGTGGTGGCAAGATGCCAGATGTCATCTTTGCTGGTACCGAAAGTCGCAAACCGCTCAATTATGCTTCTGTAGTTGTGACTCTGGATAATCATGACGGATTTATCAAGGACGCAGGTCAAGAAATTAGGGTGGAACGCCATATCTATCGTAGTGGAGATAGCGAATACAAGATTGACGGCAAGAAAGTCCGTCTGCGTGATATTCATGACCTTTTCTTGGATACTGGTTTGGGACGAGATTCCTTCTCTATCATTTCCCAAGGGAAGGTTGAGGAGATTTTTAATTCCAAGCCTGAGGAACGTCGTGCCATTTTCGAAGAAGCTGCTGGAGTTTTGAAATACAAGACTCGCAGAAAAGAAACGGAGAGTAAACTGCAACAAACTCAGGATAATTTAGACCGCTTAGAGGACATTATCTACGAGTTGGATAATCAAATCAAACCTCTTGAGAAGCAAGCTGAAAATGCCCGTAAGTTTTTAAACTTGGAAGGCCAACGCAAGGCTATTTATTTAGACGTGCTGGTTGCTCAAATCAAGGAAAATAAGGCTGAACTAGATTCGACAGAAGAAGAGTTGACTCAGGTTCAGGAACTTTTGACAAGCTACTACCAAAAGCGTGAAAAATTAGAAGAAGAAAATCAGAATCTCAAGAAGCAACGCCAAGATTTACAGGCTGAAATGGCTAAAGACCAAGGCAGTTTGATGGATTTGACCAGTCTGATTAGTGATTTAGAGAGAAAATTAGCCCTATCGAAATTAGAATCTGAGCAAGTAGCCCTGAATCAACAGGAGGCACAAGCCCGTTTGGCTACTTTGGAGGAGAAGAAAAGTTCACTCAGCCAAGAAAAATCTGATAAAGAAAGCTCTTTAACTCTGTTAGAGGAAAATCTAGTCCAAAATAATCAAAAACTCAATCGTTTAGAAGCTGAATTGCTAGCTTTTTCAGATGATCCTGATCAAATGATTGAGCTCTTACGCGAACGCTTTGTAGCTCTTTTACAAGAAGAAGCAGATGTCTCAAACCAGCTGACCCGTATCGAAAACGAGTTGGAAAATAGTCGTCAGCTTTCTCAAAAACAAGCAGATCAACTACAAAAGCTGAAAGAACAACTGGCTACAGCTAAAGAGAAGGCTAGTCAGCAAAAGGCTGAGCTTGAAACTGCCAAGGAGCAGGTTCAAAAATTATTGGCCGACTACCAAGCTATTGCCAAGGAGCAAGAGGAGCAGAAAACTTCCTATCAAGCTCAACAAAGTCAACTCTTTGACCGTCTGGACAGTCTTAAAAACAAGCAGGCTAGAGCTCAAAGTTTGGAAAACATCCTGAGAAATCATAGTAACTTTTATGCAGGTGTCAAGAGTGTTCTCCAAGAAAAAGCTCGCCTTGGTGGAATTATTGGTGCTGTTAGTGAGCATCTGACCTTTGATGTGCATTATCAAACTGCCCTGGAGATTGCGCTTGGAGCCAGCAGTCAGCATATCATCGTAGAAGATGAGAACGCAGCTACTAAGGCTATTGATTTCCTCAAACGGAACAGAGCCGGCCGTGCAACCTTCCTTCCTTTGACAACGATCAAGGCGCGTACGATTTCTAGTCAGAACCAAGATACTATCGCATCAAGTTCAGGCTTCCTTGGTATGGCTGATGAGTTAGTTACTTTCGATACTAGACTGGAAGCTATTTTCAAGAACTTGCTAGCTACGACAGCCATCTTTGATACCGTAGAACATGCGCGTGCAGCAGCTCGCCAAGTTCGTTACCAGGTTCGTATGGTGACACTGGACGGGACAGAGTTGCGCACAGGTGGTTCCTATGCAGGTGGAGCTAATCGCCAGAATAACAGCATTTTCATCAAGCCAGAACTGGAGCAATTACAAAAAGAAATTGCTGAAGAAGAAGCAAGTCTTCGTTCAGAAGAGGCGACTTTGAAGACCTTGCAAGACAAGATGGCTAGATTGACCGAATCATTAGAAGCCATCAAATCTCAAGGAGAACAGGCACGTATTCAGGAGCAGGGCTTGTCCCTTGCTTATCAGCAAACTAGTCAGCAAGTTGAAGAACTGGAAACTCTTTGGAAACTCCAAGAAGAGGAATTAAATCGTCTTTCTGAGGGAGATTGGAAAGCGGATAAGGAAAAATGCCAAGCACGCCTTGCTACTATCGCCAGTGATAAGCAAAATCTGGAAGCTGAGATTGAAGAAATTAAGTCTAACAAAAACGCCATTCAAGAACGTTATCAAAACTTGCAGGAAGAGGTAGCGCAAGCACGCTTGCTTAAGACAGAACTGCAAGGACAAAAACGTTATGAAGTAGCTGATATTGAGCGTTTAGGCAAGGAATTGGACAATCTGAATATCGAACAAGAGGAAATTCAGCGCCTTCTACAAGAAAAAGTTGACAATCTTGAGAAAGTTGATACAGAGCTTCTAGCTCAGCAGGCTGAAGAAGCCAAAACTCAGAAAACAAATCTCCAACAAGGTTTGATTCGCAAGCAGTTTGAGTTGGATGATATAGAAGGTCAACTGGATGATATTGCCAGTCATTTGGATCAGGCTCGCCAGCAGAATGAGGAGTGGATTCGCAAGCAAACACGTGCTGAAGCCAAGAAAGAAAAGGTCAGCGAGCGCTTACGCCATTTACAAAGCCAATTAACAGACCAGTATCAGATTAGCTATA
Source organism: Streptococcus sp. 3109 (assembly GCF_013276905.1). Lineage (NCBI taxonomy): Bacteria > Bacillati > Bacillota > Bacilli > Lactobacillales > Streptococcaceae > Streptococcus > Streptococcus sp. 3109. Next base: position 8,583 of record NZ_VMLY01000013.1, read on the forward strand.
CTGAAGCACTAGAAAAGGCACATGAATTGGAAAACCTCAATATGGCAGAGCAAGAGGTGCAGGATTTAGAGAAGGCTATTCGCTCACTGGGTCCTGTCAATTTGGAAGCTATTGACCAGTACGAAGAAGTTCACAGCCGTCTGGATTTCCTCAATAGCCAGCGAGATGACATTTTGTCAGCGAAAAATCTGCTCCTTGAGACAATTACAGAGATGAATGATGAGGTCAAAGACCGCTTTAAATCAACCTTTGAGGCTATTCGTGAGTCCTTTAAAGTGACCTTCAAGCAGATGTTTGGTGGAGGTCAGGCAGACTTAATCTTGACTGAAGGAGATCTGCTGACAGCTGGGGTTGAGATTTCTGTTCAACCTCCAGGTAAGAAAATCCAGTCGCTTAATCTGATGAGTGGTGGTGAAAAAGCATTATCAGCTCTTGCTTTGCTTTTTTCTATCATTCGAGTTAAGACTATCCCATTTGTCATCTTGGATGAGGTGGAAGCTGCGCTGGATGAAGCTAATGTAAAACGTTTTGGGGATTACCTCAATCGATTTGACAAGGATAGCCAGTTTATCGTCGTAACCCACCGTAAGGGAACTATGGCAGCGGCTGATTCCATCTATGGAGTGACCATGCAAGAATCAGGTGTTTCAAAAATTGTTTCGGTGAAGTTAAAAGATTTAGAAAGTATTGAAGGATGACAATTAAACTAGTAGCAACAGATATGGATGGAACCTTCCTAGATGGGAATGGGCGCTTTGATATGGATCGCCTCAAGTCTCTCTTGGTTTCCTACAAGGAAAAAGGGATTTACTTTGCAGTAGCTTCAGGGCGCGGATTTCTGTCTCTAGAAAAATTATTTGCTGATGTTCGCGATGACATTATTTTCATCGCGGAAAATGGCAGTTTAGTAGAGTATCAAGGTCAGGACTTGTATGAAGCGACTATGTCTCGTGACTTTTATCTATCAACTTTTGAAAGGCTGAAAACGTCACCTTATGTAGATATCAATAAACTGCTCTTGACGGGAAAAAAGGGAGCTTATGTTCTAGATACGGTTGATGAGACCTATTTAAAAGTGAGTCAGCACTATAATGAAAATATTCAAAAAGTAGCGAATTTGGAAGCTATCACAGATGACATTTTCAAATTTACAACCAACTTCACAGAAGAAACGCTAGAAGCTGGGGAAGCTTGGGTCAATGAACATGTCCCTGGTGTCAAGGCTATGACAACTGGCTTTGAATCCATTGATATTGTTCTGGACTATGTCGATAAGGGAGTGGCTATTGTTGAATTAGCTAAAAAACTTGGTATCACGATGGATCAGGTTATGGCTTTTGGAGACAATCTAAATGATTTGCATATGATGCAGGTTGTGGGACATCCTGTAGCTCCTGAAAATGCACGACCTGAAATTTTAGAATTAGCAAAGACTGTGATTGGTCACCATAAGGACCGGTCGGTTATAGCTTATATGGAGGGCTTATAATGGCAGATATAAAATTGATTGCATTGGATTTGGACGGGACCTTGCTGACTACTGATAAAAGGCTGACGGATCGCACCAAGGCAACCTTGAAAGCTGCGCGTGATCGTGGTATCAAGGTCGTATTGACAACTGGTCGTCCCTTAAAAGCCATGGACTTCTTTCTCCATGAGTTAGGGACTGACGGCCACGAAGATGAATATACGATTACTTTTAATGGTGGATTAGTTCAGAAAAATACAGGTGAAATCCTTGATAAAACAGTCTTTTCATATGATGATGTGGCACGCTTGTATGAGGAAACAGAGAAATTATCACTGCCTCTTGATGCCATCTCAGAAGGAACTGTTTATCAAATCCAATCGGACCAAGAAAGTCTGTATGCCAAATTCAATCCAGCATTGACCTTTGTTCCAGTTGACTTTGAAGATCTGTCTAGTCAAATGACTTACAATAAATGCGTGACTGCCTTTGCTCAAGAACCCTTGGATGCAGCCATTCAGAAGATTTCTCCAGAATTGTTTGACCAATATGAAATCTTTAAATCACGTGAAATGTTGCTAGAGTGGTCACCAAAGAATGTTCATAAAGCAACAGGCTTGGCAAAACTAATCAGCCATCTTGGAATCGACCAAAGCCAAGTGATGGCTTGTGGTGACGAGGCCAATGACCTTTCTATGATTGAATGGGCAGGGCTCGGTGTTGCCATGCAAAACGCTGTTCCTGAAGTAAAGGCAGCCGCAAATGTAGTGACGCCGATGACCAACGATGAGGAAGCTGTCGCCTGGGCTATCGAAGAATATGTGCTAAAGGAGAACTAAGATATGGGATTGTTTGACCGTCTATTCGGAAAAAAAGAAGAACCTAAAATCGAAGAAGTTGTAAAAGAAGCTCTGGAAAATCTTGATTTGTCTGAAGATGTTGAGTCTTCTCTTACAGAAGCTGAGGAACTTCCTCAAGAAGAAGCAGAGGTTGAAAGTTCTGAAGAATCTTTGCTCGAAGAAGAGGATAATCAAGAGACAGTTGAAGAGAGTCAGAATTCAGAGCCAGTTGTAGAAGTTTCTCAAGAAGAAGTCGAAGAATTGCTAAACTCAGAAGAAGTCCCAGAGGAAGAGAATACTGAGCTCCTAGAAACTGTAGAAGAAAATAATTCTGAAATTCTTGAAGCAGAAACGCCTCAAGCAGAAGAAACTGTTCAGGAAAAATATGACCGCAGTCTTAAGAAAACTCGTACAGGCTTCGGAGCTCGCTTGAACGCCTTCTTTGCTAATTTCCGCTCTGTTGACGAAGAATTTTTCGAGGAACTGGAAGAATTACTGATCATGAGTGACGTTGGTGTACAGGTGGCTTCCAACTTAACTGAGGAGCTACGCTACGAAGCCAAGCTTGAAAACGCCAAGAAACCTGATGCACTGCGCCGTGTCATCATTGAGAAATTGGTTGAGCTTTATGAAAAGGATGGCAACTACGATGAAAATATCCACTTCCAAGATGGCTTGACAGTCATGCTCTTTGTTGGTGTTAATGGTGTTGGGAAAACAACCTCTATCGGAAAACTAGCCCACCGCTACAAACAAGCAGGTAAGAAGGTTATGCTAGTTGCGGCAGATACTTTCCGTGCAGGTGCAGTTGCACAGCTAGCTGAATGGGGCCGTCGTGTTGACGTTCCAGTTGTAACTGGACCTGAAAAAGCTGACCCAGCCAGTGTGGTCTTTGATGGCATGGAACGTGCCGTGGCTGAAGGTATCGATATTCTCATGATTGATACAGCAGGTCGTCTGCAAAACAAGGACAACCTCATGGCTGAGTTGGAGAAGATTGGTCGTATCATCAAACGTGTTGTGCCAGAAGCTCCGCATGAAACCTTCTTGGCACTTGATGCATCAACAGGTCAAAACGCTCTTGTACAGGCCAAAGAATTTTCAAAAATCACGCCATTAACTGGAATTGTCTTGACTAAGATTGATGGAACTGCTCGAGGTGGTGTGGTTCTAGCCATCCGTGAAGAACTCAATATTCCTGTAAAATTGATTGGTTTTGGTGAAAAAATCGATGATATTGGAGAGTTTAACTCAGAAAACTTTATGAAGGGTCTCTTGGAAGGCTTAATCTAATCAGAAGCAAAAATCCTGCAAGGTACAAACTTGCAGGATTTTTTTTATTCTAAACGACCATCTTGACGATAAGCGATATCTGGTTGCCAAGTCCATTTGGCACCGAATTTTTCAAGTAGGTCAAAGCTGGCTTGAGGTCCCATGCTTCCAGCTTTATAGTCATGAAGTGGGGCACCATTTTCAGCCCAGAGCTCTTCGATACGGTCAATCAATTTCCATGATGCACCAACCTCATCCCAGTGGCTAAAGTTAGTTGAGTTGTTATTTAGGACATCATAAATCAATTTTTCGTATGGTTCTGGAGAAGCACCAGTTGCGGTCGCATCTGTACGGTAATCCAGTGAGTTAGGAGCCAAGTTAAATTCTTCTCCTACTTGCTTCCCATTTAGACTGAGAGAGAAGCCTTCTGTGGGTTGGATATAGATGGTCAAAATGTTTGGAGCAAGTGGCTCACCAAAGATAGAATCCATTTGTTTAAAGACGATGTTGACATGAGTGCCTTTTTCAGTCAGACGTTTACCAGTACGGAAGAAGAAAGGAACACCACGGAATCGATCGCTGTCTACAAAGAAAGCACCAGATGCAAAGGTTTCAGTTGTTGATTCTGGATTCACATTTGGCTCGCTACGATAAGAGATGTATTTCATGCCATCAATCTTACCAGAACGGTATTGACCACGGATAAAGTGTTCTTTAAGCTCTTCATCCGTTGGATGATAGAGGTTTTTAAAGACCTTAATCTTCTCAGCACGAATCTCGTCTTTTGTGAAGCTGGCTGGTTTGTCCATAGCAAGGAGCGAAAGAAGTTGTAGAGTATGGTTTTGTACCATGTCGCGGAGGGCACCAGATTGGTCATAGTAGCCACCACGTTCTTCTACACCCAAGCGCTCCGCAAAGGTAATTTGAACATTGTCGATAAAGTCCTTGTTCCAAACGTTTTCAAAAATCAAGTTTGCAAAGCGGACTGCAAAGATGCTTTGGATCATTTCCTTACCAAGATAATGGTCAATACGGAAAATTTGTTCTTCGTCAAATGTTGCTAGGAGCTCGTCATTCAACTTGCTTGCAGTTGCGTAATCTGTACCAAATGGTTTTTCAACGATTAAACGTTCAAAACCTTTTCCATCTACGATATTTTCAGACTTGAGGTGCTTAGCAATGGTTCCAAAGAATTGAGGAGCCATAGACAAGAAGAAGAGCTTGTTGTGTTCAGCTTGGTACTTGTCATTTAGTTCAGCCTGCAATTGACGTAGAGCAATATAGTGTTCTGTATCATTGACATCATGGCTTTGATAGTAGAAGTGACTAGCGAACTCCTGAGCTTGTTCGGTACTATCTGCCAAATCAAGGATCGATTCGACTACAACAGATTCAAAATATTCCTTGCTCCAAGGACGACGGGCAGTTCCAATAACGGCAAAATGTTTGGAAAGATTACCGGATTTATATAGTCTAAAAAGGGAAGGGTAGAGCTTGCGTTTAGCCAGGTCTCCACTCGCACCGAAAATTGTAACAATAACCTTAGATGACATCTAGCTACCTAATTTCTATTTTTATTCCTAGTTTTGCTAGGTATGAGGAAACCTCATTTCATAAACTTAATTCTAACATAATTTTCCGAAAAATCAAAAATTCCAATACGAGATAGAAAAAAACTGCAAGGAAATCCTTACAGTTTGCGTTTAGACGTTTAAGACCTTGTCCAAGAAATCTTTCAGACGAGGGTGCTGAGGGTTATCAAAGATTTGGTCAGGTGTCCCATCTTCTAGGAACTCACCATCTGCAGTAAAGATAACACGGTTGGCAACCTGACGGGCAAATCCCATCTCATGGGTTACGATAATCATGGTCATACCTTGTTTAGCCAATTCCTTCATAACGTTTAGTACGTCTCCGACCATCTCAGGGTCAAGGGCAGAAGTTGGTTCATCAAAGAGCATGATGTCTGGATTCATTGCAAGTCCACGAGCGATGGCTACACGTTGTTTTTGACCACCTGACAGGCTATCTGGACAGGCCTTAGCCTTATCTGCTAGTCCAACCTTTTCAAGCAACTCCATTCCCAATTTTTCAGCTTCTTCCTTAGTCATCAACTTGTGCTCAATAGGAGCAAAGGTAATGTTGTCCAATACAGACATATGTGGGAAGAGGTTGAAGTGTTGGAAAACCATTCCGATATTTTCACGGACGTGGTCAACGTTGGTTGTTTTTTCAGTTAAGTCATAACCGTTCACAGTGATGTGACCGCTCGTAACTTCTTCCAAAAGATTTAGGCTACGAAGGAAAGTTGACTTACCAGAACCCGAAGGACCAATGATACAAACAACATCTCCTTCATAGAACTTGGTCGTAATTCCTTTTAAAACTTCATTTTTTCCGTAGCTTTTGTGTAAATCATTTACATCAATTTTTAATTTTGCCATTAACGAATCCTCTTTTCTAAGCGTTTCGCTAGTTTAGTCAAAAGCGTGATAATTACAAGATAGAAGATAGCAAGGATTGCATACATCTTGAAACTTTGGTAGTTACGGGCAATGATAATCTTACCAGTTTGGAAGAGTTCCACCAAACCGATAGCAGATACGATGGTTGTATCTTTAAGTGCGATAACGAATTGGTTAACAAAGTTTGGCAACATCAATTTAGTTGCTTGTGGCAAGATAATCTTACGCATGGTTTTTCCATAAGAGATCCCCAAGCTTCGGCTGGCTTCCATTTGACCAACCGGAACAGCCTGAATACCACCACGAACGATCTCAGCGATATAAGCAGCCGCATTGAGTGAGAGGGCGATAGTACCAGCTACGAAGTCGTTAATTGGACTTTGTTGGCCTGTGATAGACTCAATGAAGTTTGGAATTCCCCAGAAGATGAAGGCTGCAAGAATCATCAATGGAATACCACGGATAACGTCAACGAAAATTTCAGAAATCACACGAAGAGATTTGTAGGGGCTAACGCTAAACATACCAAAGATAATCCCGATGACAATGGCAATAGCAAATGAGATAAGAGCTAGAGCAAGAGTGATACCAAGCCCGCTAAGAAGTTGTTTGTAGTTGTTTTGAAGCAAACCCCAGATAGTTGTTTCGTCAACAGTACTTGTTGAAGCAGTTGATGATTCGCTAGCTAGATATTTATCAAGAATTTTTTGGAATTCTCCGTTTGCTTTAAGGTTTGCAAGTCCGTTGTTGAACATTTCAATCAATTCTGGATTTGCTCCTTTTTTAACGGCAAAGGCAGTTTCACCGATTGGAGTTCCAGCGATTGGAGTTTTCAATTTTTGACCTTGGCTGATAGAATATTTGAGAACAGGTTCATCATCCATAACGGCATCAATGGCACCAGTATTTAAACTGTCATACATTGACGAACCATCAGCGAAGGTTTTGATTTTGTAGCCGTATTTGCTTTGATTTTCTGTTAGGAAGGTTTGAGAAGCGGTTCCGTTTTTAACACCAACTGTCTTCCCTTTCAAGTCTTCATAAGAAGCAATGGTACTTGCTTCTTTGACACCAAGGATAGTATTGGCAGTGTAGTAGGATTCTGAGAAGTCAAAAGTTGCCTTACGAGCATCTGTGACAGACATACCAGCAATGATACCATCAGCTTGTCCAGCTTGAACAGCACTGATAGCGGCATCAAAACCAGGGTTGGTGATTTCAATTTCAAAACCTTGATCTTTAGCGATTGCCTTAATCAATTCCATATCAATACCAGTAAATTGGTTGCTTGAATTTTGGAAAACAAAAGGTGCAAAAGAAGAATCGCTGGCAATGATATATTTAGCTTTAACAGGAATGGCTTTTAAGCCTGCTAGAGTAGTTGTAGTTGGCACTGCTGAAGATGATGAAGCAGTCCATTTCTTGATGATTTTATCAAGACTACCATCTTTTTTCATTTCAGCCAAGGCTTGGTTAAATTCAGTAACCAGGTGCTCGTATTTGCTTCCTTTTTTAACACCGAAAGCAAAACTTCCTACAGCTTCCCCATCCATTTCAATATGGAGGTCTTGACCTTGGTTAATGGCATACTCGATAACAGGTTTGTCATCCATCATGGCATCGATGGCACCAGCACTCAAGCTGTTGTTCATCAAATCACTAGTGTCAAATGTTTTAATAGTAAAGCCGTATTTATCTTTGATTGTTTCAAGAAAACGTTGAGCAGCAGTTCCATTTTTAACACCAACAGTTTTACCAGACAATTGGTCGTACTTGCTAATCTTGTGTGCCTTTGTAGTTGCAATGACAACTTTTGTATCATAGTAAGTATCAGACATGGTGAAGACTTTTTCACGTTCTTTAGTCTTTGTCATCCCTGCCATGATAGCGTCAGCTTGACCAGCTTGAACCGCATTGACCGCTGCGTCAAATCCAGGATAGGTCATCTGAATGTTCCATCCTTTAATCTCAGCGACTTTGTTAATAATGTCAACATCAATTCCTTTATAAGTTTGATCTGAATCTTTAAACTCAAAAGGTGCATAGGCGGTATCAGAAACAATCTTAATCGTTTCAGCTTTTGCAATACCTAATGAGAAAATTGGGAATAAAATTAGCAAAAATGCTAGAAATTTTTTCTTCATTTTTAGTCTCCTTTTCCGAATATTTTCCCATTATATCAGAAAAAGTAAAAAAAGGCAAATTTTTATATTTCTGTGTTAGAAAATATAACATCCATAATTCTTGTTTTGTCTTGAATCACACAACAGAAGTGCTATAATAAAGGTATATCATATAGTAAAAGAGGATAAAGTTATGAAAGACAAAAGAATCTTAAAAGACTTTGAAACTTCTAAAATGAGTTTAAACATTTACACAAGCCCCTTGTTAGCTTTATTTTTCGTCTATATATCTGAGTTCATATCTTCTCTATTTTTTGGCCTTAGTTTTTTAGCATTGATCGGGCTATTTAGCAATCTTGGTATGGGTGGTCAAAGAATTGCAGATTTCCTTCAAATGTTATTTCAGAATTTATCTGATAAATCAAGTGCCATCCATTTGATATTTGAATTACTGTCCTTTGGTTTTATCATCTTAACTGTGTTTAGATGGACTAGAAAAGTAGAGAAAAGACCGATTCGAACCTTGGGATTCTATAAAGAAAATTTTTTAAGTGCCTTATTTAAAGGATACGGTCTTGGTCTATCCCTCTTTATACTTGCTTTGGCTGGACTAGTAGTGTTGGGGCAGTATCAATTTGATTCCATTCACTTGGATACTTATTCGCTAGCTTTTACTTTATTTACAATACCTTTTTGGATTTTACAGGGAACGGCAGAAGAATTGGTTACTCGTGCTTGGTTGATTCCACAATTGGCTAAGAGAACCAATCTTAAAGTCGCTATTATCATATCTAGTAGTCTCTTTACCTTACTTCATTTAGGAAATTCAGGCATAACCTTCTTATCTGCAATTGATCTCTTTTTATTTGGGGTTGCCATGTCTCTATATCTTCTTAAAACAGATACTATATGGGGTATAGGTGGTATTCATGGAGCTTGGAATTTCGCACAGGGAAACCTCTTTGGAGTATTAGTTAGTGGTCAGTCTTCAGGAACATCAATCATGAAATTTACTCCACAAGGCAATCAAGACTGGCTATCTGGTGGGTCTTTTGGTATTGAGGGTTCCATCGTGTCCAGTATTATTTTGTTTCTGCTGATTCTTTATCTCGCTTATCAATTAAAGAAAGAAAATGAAAGGATGTGACTTCGGTCCGTCCTTTTCTTCGTGAAAATGCTACAAGTATGCTAAAATAGGAATAGCACATCGAGAGAGGATTCTTATGATCAATCGCATTACAGATAATCAATTTAAACTAGTATCAAAATATCAACCATCAGGAGATCAACCCCAAGCTATCGAGCAGTTGGTTGATAATATCGAGGGTGGAGAAAAAGCTCAGATTCTGATGGGGGCGACTGGAACAGGGAAGACCTATACCATGAGTCAGGTCATTTCCAAAGTCAATAAACCCACTCTGGTCATTGCCCACAATAAAACGTTAGCAGGACAGCTCTATGGGGAGTTTAAGGAATTTTTCCCTGAAAATGCAGTTGAGTATTTCGTATCCTACTATGATTATTACCAGCCAGAGGCCTATGTCCCTTCTAGCGATACATATATTGAGAAGGATAGTTCTGTCAATGACGAGATTGACAAGCTTCGCCACTCAGCTACCTCAGCCCTTTTGGAGCGTAATGATGTTATTGTCGTGGCCTCAGTCTCTTGTATCTATGGTCTGGGTTCGCCCAAGGAATACGCTGATAGTGTCGTTAGTCTCCGTCCAGGTCTTGAAATTTCCCGTGATAAACTCTTGAATGACTTGGTGGATATCCAATTTGAGCGAAATGATATTGATTTCCAACGGGGAAGATTTCGCGTTCGTGGGGATGTGGTGGAGATTTTCCCAGCTTCCCGTGATGAACACGCCTTTCGAGTAGAATTTTTTGGAGACGAAATTGACCGTATCCGTGAGGTTGAGGCTCTGACAGGTCAGGTGTTGGGAGAAGTGGATCATTTGGCGATTTTCCCAGCTACTCACTTTGTGACCAATGACGACCATATGGAAGTTGCCATTGCCAAGATTCAGGCCGAGTTGGAAGAACAATTAGCTGTCTTTGAAAAGGAAGGTAAACTGCTTGAAGCCCAGCGTTTGAAACAGCGGACAGAGTATGATATCGAAATGTTGCGTGAGATGGGCTATACCAATGGGGTTGAAAATTATTCTCGCCACATGGATGGACGGAGCGAAGGAGAGCCTCCTTATACGCTTCTCGACTTCTTCCCAGATGATTTCTTAATCATGATTGACGAGAGCCATATGACTATGGGACAAATCAAAGGCATGTACAATGGAGACCGTTCGCGTAAGGAAATGCTGGTTAATTATGGTTTCCGTTTGCCGTCTGCTCTGGACAATCGTCCTCTCCGTCGTGAAGAGTTTGAAAGTCATGTGCATCAGATTGTTTACGTTTCAGCGACACCTGGTGACTATGAAAATGAACAAACCGAGACAGTGATTGAGCAAATCATTCGTCCGACAGGGCTATTGGATCCTGAGGTGGAAGTACGTCCGACAATGGGACAGATTGATGACCTCTTAGGTGAAATCAATGCCCGTGTTGAAAAGAATGAACGAACATTTATAACCACTTTGACCAAGAAAATGGCAGAGGACTTGACCGACTACTTTAAGGAAATGGGCATCAAGGTCAAGTACATGCACTCGGATATTAAGACCTTGGAACGGACGGAGATTATCCGTGATCTGCGCTTGGGTGTCTTTGATGTCTTGGTCGGAATCAACCTCCTTCGTGAAGGAATTGACGTTCCTGAAGTGAGCCTCGTAGCCATTCTCGATGCTGACAAGGAAGGTTTCCTTCGTAACGAACGTGGGCTCATCCAGACCATTGGCCGTGCTGCTCGTAACAGCGAAGGGCATGTCATCATGTATGCGGACACGATGACTCAGTCTATGCAACGTGCCATCGATGAAACGGCCCGCCGTCGCAAAATCCAGATGGCCTATAATGAAGAACATGGTATCGTGCCACAAACCATTAAGAAAGAAATTCGTGACTTGATTGCCGTGACTAAGGCAGTTGCCAAGGAAGAGGACAAGGAAGTCGACATCAACAGCCTCAACAAACAAGAGCGCAAAGAACTAGTCAAGAAACTAGAAAAACAAATGCAAGAAGCCGTCGAAGTGCTTGACTTTGAACTAGCAGCACAGATTCGTGATATGATGCTAGAAGTCAAGGCGTTGGGGTAGGAGAAGAAAATAAATGACGGTTATTATCAAATCAATGGAAACTCCTGAAGAAATAGAAGGTAAATCCTTCGTTCACTGGCAAACGTGGAGAGAGGCTTATGATGACCTTTTACCTGCAGAATTTCAGGAGACGATGACATTAGAAAGATGTCGATTCTTTAGTCAAAAATATCCAGAAAATACATTGATTGCGATGGATGGTATGAAGGTAGTTGGCTTTATAAGTTATGGCAACTTTCGTGATGAGACTATTCAAGCTGGTGAAATTATTGCTTTATATGTTTTAAAAGACTATTATGGAAAAGGAATCGCACAAAAGTTAGTGAAAGCAGCTTTGACTGCTCTGGATCATTTTTCTGAAATTTTCTTATGGGTATTGAAAGATAATAAGCGAGCCATTGCTTTCTATCAAAAAATGGGTTTTACTTTTGATGGTCAAGAAAAAATACTTGAACTTGGAAAGCCTATAAAGGAAAAACGAATGGTATTTCAATACTAAACAATTTTAAAAAGTAAAAGCTAATGTCTCTGGTAGTAAGTCTGAAAATTTAATAAATTAGAAAGCGAGTAAATTTATGTCCCGTTCCCAATTAACGATTTTAACAAATATTTGTCTGATTGAAGATCTAGAAACCCAGCGCGTGGTGATGCAGTATCGCTCTCCTGAAACCAATCGCTGGTCTGGTTATGCATTTCCTGGAGGTCATATTGAAAATGGTGAGGCTTTTGCGGAGTCTGTCATTCGTGAAATATATGAAGAAACAGGGTTGACTATCCAAAATCCTCAACTTGTCGGCATTAAAAATTGGCCACTGGATACAGGTGGGCGCTACATTGTCATTTGTTATAAGGCGACTGAGTTCTCTGGTACCCTTCAATCCTCAGAAGAGGGAGAAGTTTCTTGGGTGCAAAAAGACCAGATTACAAACTTGGATCTGGCCTATGATATGTTACCCTTGATGGAGATGATGGAAGCTCCGAACAAGTCAGAGTTTTTCTACCGTCATCGTACAGAAGATGGCTGGGAGAAAGAAACTTTTTAGTTCTATGATTAGTCTATAGGTGTTATCTTTTAAAGTAAGGTACTGAAATATAGGCTAAGTATGGTGGTGTAAGTCAACTGAATATCTCTAAATTTCTTATTATTCTTTTCGACCTATATTTTGAACAATCTCCACCTTCAATTTTGAAATCGGAGATTGTTTTATTTTATGGTATAATAAGCATTGTATTTATTGTATATGAATCTGGAGAAAAAATCAAAGATATTTTTGACGGATAATATGAGAACAAGGGAGAATATATGACCTTAGAATGGGAAGAATTTCTAGATCCTTACATTCAAGCTGTTGGTGAGTTAAAGATTAAACTTCGTGGTATTCGCAAGCAATATCGTAAGCAAAATAAGCATTCTCCGATTGAGTTTGTGACGGGTCGGGTCAAGCCAATTGAGAGCATCAAAGAAAAAATGGCTCGTCGTGGCATTACTTATGCGACCTTAGAGCACGATTTGCAGGATATTGCTGGCTTACGTGTGATGGTTCAGTTTGTAGATGACGTCAAGGAAGTAGTGGAGATTTTGCATAAGCGTCAGGATATGCGAATCATACAGGAGCGAGATTACATTACTCATCGAAAGGCTTCAGGCTACCGTTCCTATCATGTGGTAGTAGAATATACGGTTGATACCATCAATGGAGCCAAGACCATTTTGGCAGAAATTCAAATTCGTACCTTGGCCATGAATTTCTGGGCAACGATAGAACATTCTCTCAACTACAAGTACCAAGGGGATTTCCCAGATGAGATTAAGAAGCGACTGGAAATTACAGCTAGAATCGCCCATCAGTTGGATGAAGAAATGGGTGAAATTCGTGATGATATCCAGGAAGCCCAGGCTCTTTTTGATCCCTTGAGTAGAAAATTAAATGACGGTGTAGGAAACAGTGACGATACAGATGAAGAATACAGGTAAACGAATTGATCTGATAGCCAATAGAAAACCGCAGAGTCAAAGGGTTTTGTATGAATTGCGAGATCGTTTGAAGAGAAATCAGTTTATACTCAATGATAGCAGTCCGGACATTGTCATTTCCATTGGTGGAGATGGCATGCTCTTGTCGGCCTTTCATAAGTACGAAGACCAACTTGATAAGGTACGCTTTATCGGTCTTCATACAGGACATCTGGGCTTTTATACCGATTATCGTGATTTTGAGTTGGATAAGTTAATGACCAATTTGCAGCTAGATACCGGAGCAAGGGTTTCTTACCCTGTTCTAAATGTGAAGGTTTTTCTTGGAAATGGAGAGGTCAAGATTTTTCGTGCCCTCAACGAAGCCAGCATTCGCAGGTCTGATCGAACCATGGTGGCAGATATTGTCATCAATGGTGTTCCCTTTGAACGTTTTCGTGGAGACGGGCTAACAGTTTCGACACCGACTGGTAGTACTGCCTATAACAAGTCTCTTGGTGGTGCTGTTTTACATCCTACCATTGAAGCTTTGCAATTAACGGAAATTGCCAGCCTTAATAATCGTGTCTATCGAACGCTGGGCTCTTCCATTATTGTGCCTAAGAAGGATAAGATTGAACTCATTCCAACAAGAAATGATTACCACACCATTTCGGTTGACAATAGTGTCTATTCTTTTCGTAGTATCGAGCGAATCGAGTATCAAATTGATCATCATAAGATTCACTTTGTCGCGACTCCTAGCCATACCAGTTTCTGGAACCGCGTTAAGGATGCCTTTATCGGCGAGGTGGACGAATGAGGTTTGAATTTATCGCAGATGAACATATCAAGGTTAAGACCTTCTTAAAAAAGCACGAGGTTTCTAAGGGGCTGCTGGCCAAGATTAAGTTTCGAGGTGGGGCTATTCTGGTCAATGACCAACCGCAAAATGCAACATATCTATTGGATATTGGGGACCGCGTTACTATTGATATTCCCGCTGAGGAAGGCTTTGAAACTCTGGAAGCTATCGAGCGCTCACTGGATATTCTCTATGAGGATGACCACTTTCTAGTCTTGAATAAACCCTATGGAGTGGCGTCTATTCCTAGTGTCAACCACTCCAATACCATTGCCAATTTTATCAAGGGTTACTATGTCAAGCAAAATTATAAAAATCAGCAGGTTCACATTGTAACCAGGCTTGATAGAGATACTTCTGGCTTGATGCTCTTTGCCAAGCACGGCTATGCCCATGCACGATTAGACAAGCAGTTGCAGAAGAAGTCCATTGAAAAACGCTACTTTGCTCTGGTTAAAGGAGATGGATATTTAGAGCCTGAAGGAGAAATTATTGCTCCGATTGCGCGTGATGAAGACTCTATTATCACTAGAAGAGTAGCTAAAGGTGGGAAGTACGCCCATACTTCCTACAAGATTGTCGCTTCTTATGGAAATATCCACTTGGTCGACATTCGCCTGCATACTGGACGTACCCACCAAATCCGAGTCCATTTTTCTCATATTGGTTTCCCTTTGTTGGGCGATGATTTGTACGGAGGTAGTCTGGACGACGGCATTCAACGTCAGGCCCTGCATTGCCATTACCTATCCTTTTATCATCCATTTTTAGAGCAAGACTTGCAGGTATCAAGTCTCTTGCCGGATGATTTCAGTAACCTTATTAAACAGTTATCAACTAATACTCAATAAAATATATTAGAGTATAATTTATTATTTTAAAGGAGAAAACTCATGGAAGTTTTTGAAAGTCTAAGAGCCAACCTAGTTGGTAAAAATGTCCGCATCGTTCTACCTGAAGGAAAAGAACCTCGTATTCTTCAAGCTACGAAACGCTTGGTAAAAGAAACAGATGTTATTCCAGTCTTGCTTGGTAAACCAGAAAAAATTAAAATTTACCTTGAAATTG
Organism: Streptococcus sp. 3109; assembly: GCF_013276905.1. Taxonomy (NCBI): domain Bacteria; kingdom Bacillati; phylum Bacillota; class Bacilli; order Lactobacillales; family Streptococcaceae; genus Streptococcus; species Streptococcus sp. 3109. The sequence goes on from NZ_VMLY01000013.1 coordinate 23,849, forward strand.
AAGGGATTCACGAGGGTTATGAAGTCATCGATCCTGACCACTACGCTAAGTTTGACGAAATGGTTGCTGCGCTCGTTGAACGTCGAAACGGTAAGATATCAGAAGAAGAAGCTACTAGACTCTTACGTGAAGACGTTAACTACTTTGGTGTAATGCTAGTATATATGGGCTTGGTTGACGGTATGGTTTCAGGTGCACTTCACTCAACTGCTGCAACAGTTCGTCCAGCCCTTCAAATCATTAAAACTCGTCCTAATGTTACTCGTACTTCAGGTGCCTTCCTAATGACTCGTGGTTCAGAACGTTACCTATTTGGTGACTGTGCTATCAATATCAATCCTGATGCAGATGCCTTGGCTGAAATTGCGATTAATTCAGCAATCACTGCGAAAATGTTTGGTATAGAACCAAAAATTGCTATGTTGAGCTATTCAAGTAAAGGTTCTGGTTTTGGTGATAACGTTGATAAGGTAGTAGCAGCTACACAACGTGCGCACGAACTACGCCCAGATCTTGAAATAGATGGGGAATTGCAATTTGACGCTGCCTTCCACCCTGAAACGGCAGCTTTAAAAGCTCCAGGAAGTAAAGTTGCTGGACAAGCAACTGTATTTATTTTCCCAAGTATCGAAGCTGGAAATATCGGTTACAAGATTGCAGAACGTCTCGGTGGTTTCTCAGCTGTGGGACCTGTTTTACAAGGTTTGAATAAGCCAGTTAATGACCTTTCACGTGGATGTAGTGCAGAAGATGTTTACAATTTGACTCTTATCACAGCAGCTCAAGCTGTTCATCAATAAGATTTAGTCCTCTTTCCCTTGGGAAGAGGCTTTTTATACTCAATAAAAATCAAAGAGCAAACTAGAAAGATAGGCGCAGGCAGTACTTGAGTACGACAAGCCGACGCTGATATGGTTTGAATTTGATTTTTGAAGAGTATTAAATGAGTATGAAAAGAGAATTTTTTCATTAGAAAACGCATAATATTGAGTGTTTTTGACACCTGCTATTATGCGTTTTTTATAATTTTTGCACCTTTCTTAGCCTTTGTTATCGACAAGTATTGTTCTAGGTCCTTGTTTTTAGAATGGCAATTTCCCAGCGAAAGCACCCAGTTTTTTCTTGGTAGTTTCATCGATTTGTTCAAGAGCAGAGTTGATGGCTTGAACGGTCATATCAGAAAGAGTTTCAAGGTCCTCTGGGTCAACGACAGCTGGATTAAAGTCAATGCTGACAACTTTCTTATCTCCAGTTAAGGTCGCTTGGACAAGGTCTTGAGCAGATTTGCCAACAAATTGCATAGCTGCAAGTTCAGCTTGACTTTGTTCCATTTGTTTTTGAAGTTTTTGTGCTTGGCGCATCATGTTTTGCATGTTCATCATAAGATTTCTAAAGTTCCTTTCGTTTCAAGGGGATAATCCTTGTTGTTAACAAGTGCCTGATTTTCTCTCCTAATTGTTATTAGTAGCATAGCCATCAAGCCCAAGTACTGATTTTATTATACCATTTTTTTAAGACATAGTCTTTTATTGGTGAGAGTTATTTATATCAAGGAGTGATTAGAAATAAATTAAAATAATGATTTTTGCTAAGAGGGGCTCTATTCTAGTTTCATGGAAATGATTTTACTAAAGGTTCGTATGCTTTGTTTACAAACATGTTACCTCTATCTATTTTTGGATAAATAGTTGTCTATTATTATTTTTATGCTAATAGTAAAATCTAAATGGTAGCCTACGATTTTTTAGAAAGAAAATGGTACAATATTCTAAGAGAAAATACAATGGGAGGGAAAATGAGGTTATTACCTATAAGAAAAATATCACGTCAGTCTAAAAGGTTAGCACTTTTTTTGACGTTTTGTGCTGGATATGTAGATGCTTATACTTTTATTGTTCGCGGGAATACCCTTGTAGCTGGACAAACAGGAAATGTTGTCTTTCTTTCGGTGGAGCTAATACAAAATAATGTTTCGGATGTTAGGGATAAGCTTTTAACCTTAATAGCGTTTATGCTGGGAGTTTTTTTACTAACCATTTATAAGGAAAAATTGAGAATTGTAAAAAAACCGATTCTGTCACTGATTCCTTTGGCAATACTATCAATCATTATTGGTTTTGTGCCGCAAACTGTAGATAATATCTATCTAGTACCGCCCTTAGCCTTTTGTATGGGCTTGGTGACAACTGCCTTTGGTGAGGTTTCGGGTATTGCCTACAATAATGCCTTTATGACAGGGAATATCAAACGGACGATGTTAGCTTTTGGAGATTATTTCCGGACCAAGCACACTCCTTTTTTACGTGAAGGCTTCATATTTGTTAGCCTGCTTAGTAGTTTTGTCCTTGGTGTTGTCTTTTCAGCTTATTTGACGATTTTCTATCATGAAAAGACCATTCTTGGTGTTCCTATTATGATGAGCATTTTTTATCTCAGTATGCTTTTTGCCTCGTGGCGGAAAAAAGTAAAAGAAAAGGTAAATTCCCAAACTAACTTCCACTGCTAATCCAAGTGGAAGTTAGTCTGATAAAAATCGTAAAAACCAGTGGAAATCCGTGTCAGGGTAAGTTCTACTGGTTTTAAACATGCTTGATTTCATCGCTTTTGTAGCCGAAATGAATTGAAAAAAAGAGCGCACAAAATCCCCTCATCTGAAAGCGTTTCAGATTAAGTTCCGCTATGGTGGAAGTTAGTGTGAGACGTTTGAATGCGGTTAAAGGTTAGTTTTTAGAACTTATGTTGGAGTAATTTAGACGACTGACAGACGTCTTCTGCAGGTATTTTAGAAATGCCGAGAAGCTTAGGAATCTCTTCTCCATAGGTAAATGCAAAGAGTTCATAGGCTGACTTTCCATTCAAAGTAGCACGTTTGACACTGTTGACATGCGAACAGACGAGATTGATGTCCTCTTGAGTTAAATTGTCAAAAGAAGTTCCTTTAGGTAGAATGTCGCGAATCAGCGTATGATTTTTCTCAATTCTCCCTTTCTGGTCAGAGCGATTAGGGTCACAAAAGAAGAGTTTACTCTCCCCTCGCACATCCATTTCGATATCATCGACCCTGGCAAACTCTCCACCATTATCTGTCAGGACGACAGGGAAGAGTTGGAAGAAATCTTTGTCCGCTTGGTGAAGAGTGTTCTTGATGTCATAGAGATGTTTGGTAACCTCAAGGGCAGTTTTATTATCCAGAAGTCTAGCGAAGATAAAGTTACAGAAAGATAGATTGAAGGTGAGTAGGACTTTACCTCCCATTCTCCCCATAACTGTGTCCATTTCCAGCCAAGAGTCTAGTTGATTCAGTGCTAAATAGTTTTGGAAATCCTCATAGGAACGGCCTTTTTTAGCTTCTTTAGGGATGGAAGGTAGCTTACTTTTCCGTCTTTCTTTGAATTTAACGGCTCTGGCTAGGTCAATAGGAGCGATAGATAGGTATCCTTTTCGGATGTGTCGATAGACGGTTGAGGAGCTGACATCAAGGTTATGAGTTTTGAGGATATGATAGATGTGTTGTCCCTTTTTAACACCATCAGAAATGACTTTGTCCATGTCCCAGAAGGTCTTGGAATTGAGAGGAGTTCCTTCACGAGATTCGACAAGAGTTTGTTCGTACTGCTTTTGAGCTTGTTTAGCGAGGTATAAAATCTTCTTATAGCCACAATTCTGTCTTCTTTTAGGGCATCCATTACAGACAAAGGGAGCCTTATCGAGTAGAGGGCAAGGAAGGTTATGGCATGTAGACTCTCGGACTTGTCTGTTTCGTTTGACTTCTTTGGAAACGGTTGTTGGATCTTTTAGAATGGACTGTCCAATAGCTTTGAAGGTTTCACCGCTCTCTAAGCCCAGTTGGATATCATTACGGTCTGAAAGGGTAAGATGTTTATGTTTTGTCATAGTGAGCCTCATTTCTAACTCAAACGTCTCACACTTAATTCCACCATAAAAATCCGTTTTAGACTAATTTCCACTTTGGTCAGGCAAGTGGAAGTTACTTTGAGAAGTTAGCAAGTAAAAGAAAAAGCTTCATTTTAGGTGTTATTACTTGTAAGAAAATAGGAGATATGCTATACTTAGAGAGTTGACTATGCACGTTCCTGTGCAACCGCACGAACATCGTTGCTTGATTATTCAAGTTTAAGTGGTTCGTCCCACGATGCTAGGCGAGTCTTCACAAAAAATCGGGGAAACCCATAAAAATCATAGGAGGTGCATAATGAGCACATACGCAATTATCAAAACTGGCGGAAAACAAGTTAAAGTTGAAGTTGGTCAAGCAGTTTACGTTGAAAAATTGAACGTTGAAGCTGGTCAAGAAGTTACTTTTAACGAAGTTGTTCTTGTTGGTGGTGAAAACACTGTTGTCGGAACTCCACTTGTTGCTGGAGCTACTGTAGTTGGAACTGTTGAAAAACAAGGAAAACAAAAGAAAGTTGTTACTTACAAGTACAAACCTAAAAAAGGTAGCCACCGTAAACAAGGTCACCGTCAACCATATACAAAAGTTGTCATCAACGCAATTAACGCTTAATTTTAAGGAGAACACATGATACAGGCAGTCTTTGAGAGAGCCGAAGATGGCGAGCTGAGGAGTGCGGAAATTACTGGACACGCCGAGAGTGGCGAATACGGCTTAGATGTCGTGTGTGCATCGGTTTCTACGCTTGCCATTAACTTTATCAATTCCATTGAGAAATTTGCAGGCTATGAACCAATCCTAGAATTAAACGAAGATGAAGGTGGCTATCTGATGGTTGAGATTCCAAAAGACCTGCCTTCACACCAGAGAGAAATGACCCAGTTATTCTTTGAATCATTTTTCTTAGGTATGGCAAACTTATCGGAGAACTCTTCTGAGTTCGTCCAAACCAGAGTTATCACAGAAAACTAACACGGAGGAAAACATTATGTTAAAAATGACTCTTAACAACTTGCAACTTTTCGCCCACAAAAAAGGTGGAGGTTCTACATCAAACGGACGTGATTCACAAGCAAAACGTCTTGGAGCTAAAGCAGCTGACGGACAAACTGTAACAGGTGGATCAATCCTTTACCGTCAACGTGGTACACATATCTACCCAGGTGTAAACGTTGGACGTGGTGGAGACGATACTTTGTTCGCTAAAGTTGAGGGCGTAGTACGCTTTGAACGTAAAGGACGCGATAAAAAACAAGTTTCTGTTTACCCAATCGCTAAATAAAAAGTTCCAGTGAACCTTTTTATCCAGAGCCTTGAATTGTAAAGGTGAGGAAGCTCGAAGTAGCATTAAATAAGGCTTTCCGAGTTTTCGGAGAGCCTGTTTTTTTGTTTTGGTACCCATACTTTTTAATATGTATAGTGGATTGAATCTGGAATAGAACACTGCTAAAAATTGATTTGAGTTTCCTACTCGATTTCTTCAGATTTTATTTCAATTGACTATAAGAACTGGTATCCGGTTTCAAATATTGGCTTGTCGTCCCTTAACTTGTCTGAATGGCTTGAGCCGTTCCTTCTGATAAGGGAAAAGATATTCTTTAGCTGAAACTGTCTGAGAATCCAAGCTAACAGACGGAGAGAAAAATAGCTCCAATCTGAAGCACACTGGATGGGAGTTGTTGAAAAGCAGTCATCTAGTTTTTCTTTTCTACTTTGGCTTTTTTTCTTTGTCATCAGGGAAAGTGACTTGCTTCAAATCAGGGAGTTTAGGAAACTCTTCAAATATCTTGACCAAGTTGTCTCGTTTTGTAAATTTTACAGCCATAGGTGTACCTCGATTCTAAATTCTACCTTTTCGACACCAATTAGTAATTTAAAGTTCTCAGGAGTTAGTTGCATTGCTTTTTCATACATAAGCATAGTATGACACTTTATGGTTACCTAACAAGTCTAATCACTCCTTTCAAACTTTTGAAGATGTCCTACAAGTTTTTGAGAAGAATATTGCAAAGTTCATAGTTAAGCAACGATAGAGTGAAGTGCTTTTTGAAAACAGGTACACTTCAGGTGAAAAAAACGATATTTCAGATTTTCTGTTCCAGAAATAGCTATCGCTATGATATAATTATTTTATGATTATTACTATTCCTATAAAAAACCAAAAAGATATTGGCACACCATCTGATTCAGTCGTTGTTCTCGGCTATTTTGATGGTATACACAAGGGGCATCAAGAATTATTTCGTGTTGCCAATAAGGCTGCGAGAAAAGATTTATTACCTATCGTCGTTATGACCTTTAATGAATCTCCAAAGATCGCTTTAGAGCCTTATCATCCTGATCTGTTTTTACATATTTTGAACCCTGCTGAACGTGAGAGGAAATTAAAGCGTGAAGGCGTAGAAGAATTATATCTCCTTGATTTTAGTAGTCAATTCGCTAGTCTCACGGCAGAAGAATTTTTTGCAACCTATATCAAGGCTATGAATGCCAAAATTATTGTTGCAGGTTTTGATTATACATTTGGTTCTGACAAAAAAACAGCAGAAAATTTAAAGGATTACTTTGATGGAGAAGTTATCATTGTTCCACCTGTAGAAGATGAGAAAGGAAAGATTAGTTCAACTCGTATCCGTCAAGCTATTTTAGATGGAAATGTGAAAGAAGCAGGAGAACTTTTGGGGGCACCGCTTCCATCCAGAGGTATGGTGGTTCATGGTAATGCTCGTGGTCGTACGATTGGTTATCCAACAGCTAATTTAGTGCTTTTAGACCGTACTTATATGCCAGCAGATGGCGTTTATGTTGTTGATGTTGAGATTCAAAGACAGAAGTATCGTGCTATGGCTAGTGTCGGGAAAAATGTGACCTTTGATGGAGAAGAAGCACGTTTTGAAGTCAATATTTTTGATTTTAATCAAGATATTTATGGGGAAACCGTCATGGTTTATTGGCTTGATCGCATTCGAGATATGACCAAATTTGACTCAGTTGACCAATTAGTGGATCAGTTAAAGGCTGATGAAGAAGTCGCTAGGAATTGGTCTTAAGAGTTTGAGTAAAGAAAAGAGGTTGTCTGTAACCCAAAAGATAGATGATGTAGTCTAACTTTTGATGTCACGACATTACCTCTTTTTATTCTTTTTCAAAGGTAAATCCTTCTCCAAGGATTTCATGGGCTTCTGTAATGGTTATAAAGGCTTGCGGATCGATTCGATGAATCATTTCCTTCATTTTCACAATCTCATTTCTGCCGACAATACAGTAGATAATCTTCAAATCTTTTTGACTATAGTAGCCTTGACCTGAGATGAAAGTAACACCTCTTCCTAGGTCATCATTGATTGCCTTAGCAAGGTGGTCAGGACGTTTTGTAATAATCATGAAGCCTTTGCCAGCATATCCTCCTTCACCAATCAAATCAATGACACGAGAAACAATAAAATCAAATAAGAGTGTGTAGGAAACCAATCTCAAATCCTTGAAGATAAGGAGAATGAGCATGAGAATACAAAAATCTAAGATAAAGAGCAGTTTTCCCATGGATATATGAGTGTATTTATTGAGAATACGAGCTAGAATATCAGTTCCGCCAGTTGTACCTCCAGCATTAAAAATAATTCCAAGGCCAATTCCCAATAGAATTCCCGCTATAAGGGCTGTGATTAGTAAATCACCTTGAAGGTCAATATGAAGGGGAATACGTTCAAAAAAGGCCAACCAGGCGGACAAGGCTAAGGTTCCTAGTAAACTAGAATAGAGGGACTTTGCTCCAAAGATTTTCCAAGCTAGGATGAAAAGGGGAATGTTAATCAGCAGGTTCATGAGAGAAACAGGGATTTTAAAAAGATAAAAGGTGATGAGGGTAATACCTGTCGCCCCTCCTTCAAAGAGATGATGAGGAACTACAAAATAAGTCAGGCCAAAAGCATAAATAGCAGCACCTAGTAAAATGGTAAAAATGGGGTAAATTTTTTTAATCATAGGACACCTCTTTTCTTATAAGTTGATTATATCAAATTTTTACGGAAAATTTGAGTGACTCCATTAGGATTTTTAATCTTTTTTTGATATAATTAAAAGTAAGAAAACCAATCTGAATCCTAAAATAGAAAGATTGATACTATGACAAAAATTAAGATTGTAACCGATTCATCTGTTACTATTGAACCAGAACTCGTAAAACAATTAGATATTACAATTGTTCCATTATCTGTAATGATTGATAATGTTGTTTATTCTGATGCTGATTTGAAAGAAGAAGGTAAATTTCTTCACTTGATGCAAGAAGCTAAGAATCTTCCAAAAACAAGCCAGCCGCCTGTAGGTGTCTTCGCTGAAGTTTTTGAAGACCTATGCAAGGATGGTAGCCAAATTCTTGCTATTCATATGTCCCATGCTCTTTCGGGGACTGTAGAAGCAGCGCGCCAAGGTGCTAGTTTATCTACTGCCGATGTGACAGTTATCGATAGTTCCTTCACTGACCAAGCCTTGAAATTCCAAGTTGTCGAAGCTGCTAAATTAGCACAAGAAGGCAAAGATATGGAGACAATTTTATCTCATGTAGAAGAGGTTAAAAACAACACAGAACTTTATATTGGCGTTTCAACTTTGGAAAATCTTGTCAAAGGTGGACGAATTGGCCGTGTAACTGGATTGTTGAGCTCACTTCTCAATATCCGTGTTGTCATGCAAATGAAAGACCATGAATTGCAGCCAATGGTTAAAGGTCGTGGAGCTAAAACTTTTAAAAAATGGTTAGATGAGTTGATAACATCGCTTTCTGAACGTTCTGTAGCAGAGATTGGAATTTCATATTCTGGTAGTGATGATTGGGCAAAAGAGATGAAAGAAAGCTTACAAGCTTATGTTGAAAAGCCAATTTCTGTTTTGGAAACGGGTTCCATTATTCAAACGCACACAGGTGAGAATGCTTGGGCTATTTTGGTACGTTACCACTCCTAAAAAAATAAAGAAAATGGGAAGAAATAGCGTTTTTAACTTGACCTAAAAGGGATTTTAGGATATGATTATATTTGTTAATTAGAAATTATTTGGAGGAATCGTTAACATGGCAAACAAACAAGATTTGATCGCTAAAGTAGCAGAAGCTACAGAATTGACTAAGAAAGACTCAGCAGCAGCAGTTGAAGCTGTATTTGCAGCGGTAGCTGACTATCTTGCAGCTGGTGAAAAAGTTCAATTGATCGGTTTTGGTAACTTTGAAGTTCGTGAGCGTGCAGAACGTAAAGGTCGCAACCCACAAACTGGTAAAGAAATGACAATTGCAGCTTCTAAAGTTCCAGCATTCAAAGCTGGTAAAGCTCTTAAAGACGCTGTTAAATAATCAGTCTTTAAAAAGCCTATTGTATCAAGCTTTCTAGCTTGGTCAGTAGGCTTTTTAATTATGAAATCTAGTAATAAATAGAATTAAAAAGTTGAATGCTCCGAAAATATTGTATATATAGTAGTTGAATCTAAAATAGTACGAAACAATTTCTAAAACATTTATAGAAATTAATTTTACTTCCTCAATCGATTTGTTCTCATCTTATTTCAATCCGCTATACGTATGTATATAATGAAAAGAATTAAATAATAGAATTGTGCGATAACTATTTGAAGCAAGATTAGCTGGTTAGAAAATCCAACAAGATAGCGAAGGAATATAACATGAAATATACATAATTTATTTTATGTTACAAAAAATGTACTAAAAGACTTACGATTATCTTGAATGCCTTAGGGAAACATGCTATACTACTTGTATGATTATTTTACAAGCTAATAAAATTGAACGTTCTTTTGCAGGAGAGGTTCTTTTTGATAATATCAACCTGCAGGTTGATGAACGAGATCGGATTGCCCTTGTTGGGAAAAATGGTGCAGGTAAGTCTACTCTTTTGAAGATTTTGGTTGGAGAAGAGGAGCCAACTAGTGGAGAAATCAATAAGAAAAAAGATATTTCTCTGTCTTACCTAGCCCAAGATAGCCGTTTTGAGTCTGAAAATACCATCTACGACGAGATGCTTCATGTCTTTGATGACTTGCGTCGAACGGAGAAACAACTTCGTCAGATGGAGTTGGAGATGGGTGAAAAGTCTGGTGAGGATTTGGATAAGCTGATGTCAGATTACGACCGCTTATCTGAGAATTTTCGTCAGGCAGGTGGCTTTACCTATGAAGCTGATATTCGAGCGATTTTGAATGGATTCAAGTTTGACGAATCTATGTGGCAGATGAAAATTGCAGATCTTTCTGGTGGTCAAAATACTCGCTTGGCTCTAGCCAAAATGCTCCTTGAAAAACCTAATCTCTTGGTCTTGGACGAGCCAACCAACCACTTGGATATTGAAACTATTGCTTGGCTAGAGCATTACTTGATAAATTATAGCGGTGCTCTCATTATTGTCAGCCACGACCGTTATTTCTTAGACAAGGTTGCGACAATTACGCTAGATTTGACCAAGCATTCCTTGGATCGTTATGTGGGCAATTACTCTCGTTTTGTCGAGTTGAAGGAGCAAAAACTAGCAACTGAGGCAAAAAACTATGAAAAGCAACAGAAGGAAATTGCTGCTCTGGAAGACTTTGTCAATCGCAATCTAGTCCGAGCTTCAACGACCAAACGTGCCCAATCTCGTCGTAAACAACTAGAAAAAATGAACCGCTTAGACAAGCCTGAAGCTGGTAAGAAATCAGCCAATATGACCTTCCAGTCTGAGAAAACCTCGGGTAATGTTGTTCTGACTGTTGAAAATGCGGCTATTGGCTATGATGGGGAAGTATTGTCAGAGCCTATTAACCTAGACCTTCGTAAGATGAATGCTATTGCCATCGTTGGTCCCAATGGTATTGGCAAGTCAACCTTTATCAAATCAATCGTGGATCAGATTCCTTTTATCAAGGGTGAAAAGCGCTTTGGGGCTAATGTTGAGGTTGGTTACTATGACCAAAGCCAAAGCAAGCTGACACCAAGTAATACTGTATTGGATGAACTCTGGAATGATTTTAAACTGACACCAGAAGTTGAAATCCGCAACCGTCTAGGTGCCTTCCTTTTCTCAGGAGATGATGTTAAAAAATCAGTCGGCATGCTGTCTGGTGGAGAGAAAGCTCGTTTGCTTTTGGCTAAATTGTCTATGGAAAACAACAACTTCTTGATTCTGGACGAGCCGACCAACCACTTGGATATTGATAGCAAGGAAGTGCTAGAAAATGCCTTGATTGACTTTGATGGAACTCTTCTATTCGTCAGCCATGACCGTTACTTTATCAATCGTGTAGCAACTCATGTACTGGAATTGTCCGAGAATGGATCAACTCTCTATCTTGGAGATTACGATTACTATGTTGAGAAGAAATCAGAAGTAGAAATGATTCAAACTGAGGAAGCTTCAACCAGTAATCAAGCAAAAGAAGCAAGCCCAGTTAATGACTATCAAGCTCAGAAAGAAAGTCAAAAAGAAGTTCGTAAGCTCATGCGACAAATAGAAAGTCTAGAAGCTGAAATTGAAGAGCTAGAAAGTCAAAGTCAAGCCATTTCTGAAAAAATGTTAGAAACAAACGATGCCAGCAAACTGATGGAATTGCAGGCTGAACTGGACAAAATCAGCCACCGTCAGGAAGAAGCTATGCTTGAGTGGGAAGAATTATCAGAGCAGGTGTAAAGATGGAACATCTTGGAAAAGTATTTCGTGAATTTCGGACAAGTGGAAATTATTCTTTAAAGGAGGCGGCAGGCGAGTCCTGCTCTACCTCTCAGTTATCTCGCTTTGAGCTTGGGGAGTCTGACTTAGCAGTCTCACGTTTCTTTGAGATTTTGGACAACATTCATGTCACAATCGAAAATTTCATGGATAAGGCAAGGGATTTTCATAATCATGAACATGTTTCTATGATGGCACAAATTATACCTCTTTACTACTCAAATGATATTGCAGGTTTTCAAAAGCTTCAAAGAGAACAACTTGAAAAGGCTAAGAGTTCGACGAATCCCCTTTATTTTGAGTTGAACTGGATTTTGCTACAAGGTTTGATTTGTCAAAGAGATTCGACTTATGAGATGAAGCAGGATGATTTGGATAAGGTAGCAGATTATCTCTTCAAAACAGAAGAATGGACCATGTATGAATTGATTCTTTTCGGGAACCTCTATAGTTTCTACGATGTGGACTATGTCACTCGGATTGGTAGAGAAGTTATGGAGAGGGAGGAATTTTACCAAGAGATTGGTCGCCATAAGAGATTAGTGTTGATTTTGGCCCTCAATTGTTACCAGCATTGTTTAGAGCATCTTTCTTTTGACAATGCAAGCTATTTTGAGACTTATACAGAGAAGATTATTGGTAAAGGTATTAAGCTTTATGAGCGTAATGTTTTCCATTATTTAAAAGGTTTTGCCTTATATCAAAAAGGAAAGTGTAAAGAAGGTTGTAGCCAAATGCAAGAGGCCATGCATATTTTTGACGTGCTAGGTCTTCCAGAGCAAGTAGCCTACTATCAGGAACACTACGAAAAATTTATCAAAAATTAATTTTCCCAAATAAGGGAAAAAGAAAAAAGCTCCTTTCAGTTTTGATACAATAGTTTCAAAATTTGAGAGGAGTTTTTATATGAATCGCTATGCCGTACAGTTGATTAGTCGCGGAGCTGTTAACAAGATAGGGAATATGCTCTATGATTATGGAAATAGTGTCTGGTTGGCTTCCATGGGGACTATCGGACAGACAGTTTTAGGAATGTATCAGATTTCTGAACTCGTCACATCTATTCTGATCAATCCCTTTGGCGGAGTGATTTCAGACCGTTTTTCTCGTCGTAAGATTTTAATGGTGACAGACCTTGTTTGTGGGATTCTTTGTCTGGCTATTTCTTTCATAAGGAATGACAGCTGGATGATTGGCGCTTTGATTTTTGCTAATATTGTGCAGTCGATTGCCTTTGCCTTTTCTCGTACAGCCAATAAAGCTATCATAACTGAAGTGGTGGAGAAAGATGAGATTGTGATCTATAATTCTCGCCTAGAGCTGATTTTGCAGGTTGTAGGTGTTAGCTCTCCTGTTCTTTCCTTCCTTGTTTTACAGTTTGCAAGTCTCCATATGACGCTACTGCTAGACTCGCTGACTTTTTTCATTGCTTTTATTCTAGTGGCTCTCCTTCCAAAAGAGGAAGCAGGAGTTCAAGAGAAAAAGGCTTTTACTGGGAGAGATATGTTTGTAGATATCAAGAATGGGTTACACTATATCTGGCATCAGCAAGAAATTTTCTTCCTTTTGCTGGTAGCTTCCAGCGTTAATTTCTTTTTTGCAGCTTTTGAATTTCTCCTCCCCTTTTCGAATCAGCTTTACGGGTCAGAAGGAGTCTATGCAAGTATTTTAACTATGGGGGCTATTGGTTCCATCATTGGGGCTCTTCTAGCTAGTAAAATTAAAGCTAATGTTTATAATCTTTTGATTTTACTGGCTTTGACAGGTGTCGGAGTTTTTATGATGGGATTACCACTGCCAACTTTTCTTTCCTTTTCTGGAAATTTAGTTTGTGAATTGTTTATGACGATTTTTAATATTCACTTTTTTACTCAAGTACAAACCAAGGTTGAGAGCGAATTTCTTGGGAGAGTACTGAGTACAATTTTTACCTTAGCTATTCTATTTATGCCTATTGCAAAAGGATTTATGACATTCTTGCCAAGTGTACATCTCTCTTCTTTCCTGATAATTGGAAGTGGTGTTATCATCTTGTCTTGTATATCGTTTATTTATGTTCGAACTCATTTTGAAAAATTGATATAAGGCTGCTTGAGTTTCAAAAATAATTTCAAACTAAGTATTTTTTCCGCCCTTCTCGTTTGTGAGGAGGGCTTAGTTTATGGTAAAATGGTCTTATGAATAAAAGAATGAATGAGTTAGTCGCCTTGCTCAATCGCTATGCGACTGAGTACTATACCAGCGATAATCCATCGGTTTCAGACAGTGAGTATGACCGTCTTTACCGAGAGTTGGTTGAGTTAGAAACTGCCTATCCAGATCAAGTATTAGCAGACAGTCCGACCCATCGTGTTGGTGGTAAGGTTTTAGATGGTTTTGAAAAATACAGTCATCAGTATCCTCTTTATAGTTTGCAGGATGCTTTTTCACGTGAGGAGCTTGAAGCTTTTGATGCGCGTGTTCGTAAGGAAGTGGCTCATCCAACCTATATTTGTGAGCTGAAAATCGATGGCTTATCTATCTCGCTGACGTATGAAAAGGGGATTTTAGTTGCAGGTGCAACACGTGGAGACGGTTCTGTTGGGGAGAACATCACAGAAAATCTTAAGCGTGTTAAAGACATTCCTTTAACTTTGCCAGAAGAACTAGATATCACAGTTCGTGGGGAATGTTATATGCCACGCGCTTCTTTTGACCAGGTTAATCAAGCTCGCCAAGAAAATGGAGAGCCTGAATTTGCCAATCCCCGTAATGCGGCGGCAGGCACACTACGTCAGCTGGATACAGCAGTAGTTGCCAAGCGCAATCTTGCAACGTTTCTCTATCAAGAAGCCAGCCCGTCAACTCGTGACAGCCAAGAAAAGGTTTTGAAGCACCTAGAACAACTTGGTTTTGTAGTCAATTCTAAACGAATTCTGGCTGAAAGCATGGATGAGATTTGGAATTTTATCCAAGAAGTAGGAGAGGAACGGGAAAATCTGCCTTATGATATTGATGGAGTTGTAATCAAGGTCAATGACTTAGCAAGCCAAGAAGAACTTGGTTTTACCGTCAAGGCTCCAAAGTGGGCAGTAGCCTACAAGTTTCCTGCTGAAGAAAAAGAAGCTCAACTCTTATCAGTTGATTGGACAGTTGGTCGTACCGGTGTTGTAACCCCAACTGCAAATCTGACACCTGTTCAGCTTGCTGGTACAACTGTTAGCCGTGCGACCCTGCACAATGTGGATTATATTGCTGAAAAAGATATTCGCAAAGACGACACGGTCATCGTCTATAAGGCCGGGGACATCATCCCTGCCGTTTTACGTGTGGTAGAGTCCAAACGGGTTTCTGAAGAGAAACTAGATATTCCTACAAACTGTCCAAGTTGTAACTCTGACTTGTTGCACTTTGAAGATGAAGTGGCTCTCCGTTGTATCAATCCGCGTTGCCCTGCTCAAATCATGGAAGGTTTGATCCACTTTGCCTCTCGAGATGCCATGAATATTACAGGCCTTGGACCATCAGTAGTTGAGAAATTATTTGCTGCAGATCTAGTCAAGGATGTGGCAGATATTTACCGTTTGAAAGAAGAAGATTTTCTCCTTTTAGAGGGGGTCAAGGAAAAGTCCGCTTCTAAACTATATCAGGCTATCCAAGCATCTAAGGAAAATTCAGCCGAGAAACTCTTGTTTGGTTTGGGAATTCGTCATGTCGGCAGTAAGGCCAGTCAGCTTTTACTTCAACATTTTCTCTCAATCGAAAATCTGGCTCAGGCAGATCCAGAGGAAGTGGCTAGTATTGAAAGCCTGGGTGGTGTGATTGCCAAGAGTCTTCAGACTTACTTTGCTACAGAAGGCTCTGAAATTCTTCTCAGAGAATTAAAAGAAGCTGGGGTCAATCTGGACTATAAAGGTCAGACAGTAGTAGCGGATGCAGCCTTGTCAGGTTTGACCGTGGTATTGACTGGAAAATTGGAACGTCTCAAGCGCTCAGAAGCCAAAAGTAAACTCGAAAGTCTGGGTGCCAAGGTAACAGGCAGTGTGTCTAAAAAGACCGACCTCGTCGTGGCAGGAGCAGATGCTGGAAGTAAACTTCAAAAGGCACAAGAACTTGGTATTGAGGTTAGAGACGAGGCATGGCTAGAAAGTTTGTAATGATCTTTTAAAAATAGAGTTTAGATAGAATGACAATATTTGTTAATCGGGACAAAATCGGTCAAGAATTTATTAGTGAAACAGAAATAAAATAAAAAGGAAAAATAAAAATGTATACCTACCCTATGCGCATTCATTACCATCGCAAGAATGGTGAATATGACACTTGCTCTTTTGTAAAAAGCCAGGATCAACGAATTGATTTACTAACTTACCAAGAAGATTATTTTGGTGCCTTATTTAGCTTTGAACACCCAAGTGTTCATCCCTTAGAAAGCTTGAATTTTGTGGTTCATACCGGCCAAATCAGTAAAGAATATGCTATCCGTTTTAATCACTATCCCCTCTTAACAGAGGTCTGGATTTTGGAAGGCGATGATCGGATTTATTACTCTGAAAATCCTGCTATTGCCAGTCCTTTCTATAAAAATCAAAATCCTTTTGCCTTTGATAAGGCCATTAACAGCGCTAGTTTTGACCATCATTGGGGTTACCAAGGGGAATTGGGTTGCCATGTAGAGGACAATCAGGCTCATTTTTCCCTCTGGTCACCAACAGCGACAGCAGTACAGGTTGTGGTTTATGAATCAGCTACTAATGATGCACCTGTTTGGAAGACTTTTGATATGGAGAGAGGCAATCGCTACTCTTATAACCATAAGGACAATACTATTGGTGTCTGGAGTTTGGATGTTGAGGAAGATTTGACTGGTAAGGCTTATCAGTATCAAGTCCAATTCCCTCATCACGAAACACTGACACGTGATCCTTATACAATAGCGACCAGCCCTGATGGCAAACGTTCTGCTATTCTGAGCCATGCAGAAAAACAAGTCGAAAATTTCGAGGTCAAGCATGGTTCTGATGCTGCTTGGCGTTTGGAAAATCCATGTAAGGCAGTTATTTGTGAAATGCATATTCGTGATTTGACCCAATCACCGACCTCAGGTGTGGATGAACATCTTCGAGGAACGTTCTTGGGTGCTGCTCAGACTGGAACGGTTAACCAGTACGGTCAGTCAACTGCTTTTGATCATATCAAGAAGTTGGGCTACAATTATGTTCAGTTGCAACCAATTGCAGACCGTCACAAAGAATACGATGAGGACGGGAATGTAACCTACAACTGGGGTTATGATCCACAAAACTATAACGCACCAGAAACTAGTTTTTCAACTAATCCAGATGATCCAGCTCAGGTCATTCGTGATTTGAAGACCATGGTTCAAGCTTACCACGATGCGGGTATTGGTGTCATTATGGATGTGGTCTATAACCATACCTTTTCAGTTGTTGATGCACCTTTCCAAACAACTGTCCCTGATTACTATTATCGTATGAATCCAGACGGTACCTTCCAGAATGGAACGGGTGTTGGAAATGAAACAGCCAGTGAACACGAAATGTTTCGCAAGTATATGATTGATTCTCTTCTATACTGGGTGCAGGAATACAATATTGACGGATTCCGTTTTGACTTGATGGGGATTCATGATGTCAAGACCATGCAGATGATTCGTCAGAGTTTGGATGAAATTGACCCTAACATTATCCTCTATGGAGAAGGTTGGGATATGGGAACAGGTCTTGCCCCTTATGATAAGGCTAAGAAAGACAACGCCTACGAAATGCCAAACATTGGTTTCTTTAATGACAATCAGCGTGATGCTGTCAAAGGTGGAGAAGTTTACGGTGCAATTAAATCAGGTTTTGTCAGTGGTGCTGCGACAGAGCCAATTCTAGCTAAAGCAATCCTAGGAAGTCGTGAATTAGGAACCTATACACATCCAAATCAGGTGCTTAACTATGTAGAAGCCCATGACAATTACAATCTTCACGATTTATTGGCAACTCTTCATCCAGACCAAAGTTCAGAACAAATCATGCGCAAGGTTGAGACAGCCACAGCCATGAATCTGCTCATGCAAGGAATGGCCTTTATGGAAATCGGTCAAGAATTTGGTCGTACCAAACTGGTTGCGACTGGTGAGAATGGTGAGTTGACCCATGATGATAGAGAGCGTGCGATGAATAGCTATAATGCTCCTGACAGTGTGAACCAAGTCAACTGGGATTTGATCAATGAGCGTCAAGATAGTATTGAGTTTATCCGTCAAGTCATCCGATTGAAGACAAAAACTGGTGCCTTTTCTTACTCTAGCTATGATGAAATTTACCATCATGTCTTTGTGCATTCTGCGATTGAACATAGCGGCTGCCTTATCTATGAAGTTCATGGGAAAGAACACCTCTTGGTTGTTGTGAATGCTAAATCCGAACCCTATCAGTTTGAGAATGCAGGAAATTTAGCCATGTTGGTAACCAATAGTCGTTCAAAAGAAGATAATGTTTTAGATGATATTAGTCTAGCCGTCTTGAGTGTTTTATAAAGACCATCTATCTCGCTATTCTAACACATTATTGGAAGTGAACGAATAGAAAGAGCTTAGCTAACAACTCACTTGTATAGAAAAGTTGATAAATATTTTCATCAAATGTGTAAAATCAGGAAATTGTTTTCCTGGTTTTATTTTTTTGCTATAAAACAATAATAATCATAGAAAAAATCCGAACTTTTTGGTATTATAGTAGAGAAAAGAAAGGCGTTTTCACATTTTTTTGAAAAAATATTGCTTTACAATTGAACGAGAAAGTGAACTTTTTGTAGATTTTCAAAATAATTTTAAATAAGTATAGTAATTTACTTGAATCTTCTCTAAAAAGGTAGTATAATAAAAACATAGAAAACGCTTACAGAAAAGAGGGGGTATTATGGATAAAAGAGAAGCTTTGCGCACCTTTATGACAGGAGAGAATTTTCACCTTCAGCATTATCTAGGAGCACATAAAGAGCAAGTGAATGGAGAGTATGGCTATACTTTCCGTGTTTGGGCACCTAATGCTCAGGCTGTCCACTTGGTGGGGGATTTTACCAACTGGATTGAGGGTCAGATTCCAATGGTAAGAAATGACTTTGGGGTCTGGGAAGTCTTTACCAATATGGCTCAAGAAGGGCATATTTACAAATATCATGTCACACGTCAAAATGGTCATCAACTGATGAAGATTGACCCTTTTGCTGTCAGATATGAGGCGCGTCCAGGAACAGGGGCAATCGTAACAGAGCTTCCTGAGAAGAAATGGAGGGATGGACTTTGGCTGGCACGAAGAAAACGTTGGGGCTTTGCTGAACGTCCTGTCAATATCTATGAAGTTCACGCTGGCTCATGGAAAAGAAATCCTGATGGTAGTCCTTATAGTTTTGCCCAGCTCAAGGATGAACTCATTCCTTATCTCGTTGAAATGAACTATACTCATATTGAGTTTATGCCCTTGATGTCCCACCCTTTGGGGTTGAGTTGGGGTTATCAGCTTATGGGTTACTTCGCTTTAGAGCATGCTTATGGTAGACCAGAGGAGTTTCAAGATTTTGTCGAGGAGTGTCATATCCATAATATTGGGGTTATCGTAGACTGGGTACCAGGTCACTTTACCATCAATGATGATGCCTTAGCCTATTATGATGGGACACCGACTTTTGAGTACCAAGACCATAATAAGGCTCATAACTATGGTTGGGGCGCTCTCAATTTTGACCTTGGAAAAAATGAAGTCCAGTCCTTCTTGATTTCTTGTATTAAGCATTGGATCGATGTCTATCATTTGGATGGTATTCGTGTGGATGCTGTTAGCAACATGCTCTATTTGGACTATGATGATGCTCCATGGACACCTAACAAAGATGGGGGAAATCTCAACTATGAAGGTTATTATTTCCTTCAACGCTTGAATGACATTATTAAGTTAGAATATCCAGATGTGATGATGATTGCAGAAGAAAGTTCGTCTGCAACCAAGATTACGGGAATGAAAGAGCTTGGTGGTCTAGGATTTGACTACAAATGGAATATGGGCTGGATGAATGATATCCTCCGTTTCTACGAAGAAGACCCAATTTACCGTAAGTATGACTTTAATTTGGTGACTTTCAGCTTTATGTATGTTTTCAATGAAAACTATCTCTTACCATTCTCGCACGATGAAGTGGTTCATGGCAAGAAGAGTATGATGCATAAGATGTGGGGAGATCGTTACAATCAATTTGCAGGTTTGCGCAATCTCTACACTTACCAAATTTGTCACCCTGGTAAGAAATTGCTCTTCATGGGTAGCGAATATGGTCAATTCCTAGAATGGAAATCTGAAGAACAGTTGGAATGGTCTAACCTAGAAGACCCAATGAATGCTAAGATGAAGTATTTCACTTCTCAGCTAAACCAGTTTTACAAAGACAACCGCTGTTTGTGGGAAATTGATACCAGCTATGATGGTATTGAAATCATTGATGCGGATAATCGAGACCAGAGTGTTCTTTCCTTCATCCGTAAGGGTAAGAAGGGCGACATGCTAGTCTGCGTCTTTAATATGGCACCTGTTGAACGAAAAGATTTTACAATCGGTCTGCCTGTTGCAGGGATTTATGAAGAAGTCTGGAATACTGAGTTAGAAGAGTGGGGAGGCGTTTGGAAAGAACATAATCAAACTGTTCAAACGCAAGAAGGACTATGGAAAGATTATGAGCAGACCTTAACCTTTACCCTACCGGCTATGGGGGCTAGTGTCTGGAAAATCAAACGTCGCTTGAAATCTGCAAAAACCGTCACAAGTAAAAACCAAAAAGGAGTAGAAAATGAAGAATGAAATGTTAGCTTTGATTCTTGCTGGTGGGCAAGGAACTCGTCTCGGTAAACTCACTCAAAGCATCGCAAAACCAGCTGTGCAATTTGGTGGGCGCTACCGTATCATTGACTTTGCCCTTTCAAACTGTGCCAACTCAGGGATTCACAATGTTGGAGTCATTACACAGTACCAGCCACTTGCTCTCAACAATCATATTGGGAATGGTTCAAGCTGGGGACTAGATGGTATTAATTCTGGTGTTTCTATTCTCCAACCTTATTCTGCCAGTGAAGGAAATCGTTGGTTTGAGGGGACTAGTCACGCTATTTACCAAAATATCGACTATATCGACAGTGTCAATCCTGAGTATGTCTTGATTTTGTCTGGGGATCACATCTACAAAATGGACTATGATGATATGCTCCAGTCTCATAAGGATAATAATGCCAGCTTGACAGTAGCAGTTTTAGACGTCCCTCTTAAAGAAGCAAGCCGTTTTGGTATCATGAATACTGATGCCAACAATCGTATTGTTGAATTTGAAGAAAAACCAGCTCAACCTAAATCTACAAAAGCTTCTATGGGAATCTACATTTTTGATTGGCAACGCCTTCGTAATATGTTAGTCGCTGCTGAAAAGAGCAATGTAGATATGTCAGACTTTGGTAAAAATGTCATTCCAAATTACCTTGAGTCAGGTGAAAGTGTTTATGCTTACGAATTTAGTGGTTATTGGAAAGACGTCGGTACGATTGAGTCACTTTGGGAAGCGAACATGGAGTACATTTCTCCAGAAAATGCCTTGGATAGCCGTAACCGTCAATGGAAGATTTACTCAAGAAACTTGATTTCACCACCAAACTTCCTCGGTGCAAATGCTGATGTGGAAGACTCATTAGTTGTAGACGGATGTTTCGTTGATGGAACTGTTAAACATTCTATCCTTTCAACAGGCGCGCAAGTTCGCGAAGGAGCGGAAGTTGTTGATTCAGTTATCATGAGTGGAGCTATCATTGGTCAAGGAGCTAAGATTAAACGTGCCATTATTGGTGAAGGTGCGATTATTTCTGACGGTGTCGAAATTGATGGAACAGATGAAGTACAAGTTGTAGGATATAATGAAGTAGTGGGGGTAGCAACAGATGAAGATTGATAAATATTCTGCCATTTTAGGAAATACAGTTGGTTTTCATGATATGTCGACATTGACGGACCACCGTCCAGTAGCAAGTTTGCCATTTGGTGGGAAATATCGTTTGATTGACTTCCCGCTTTCTAGTCTTGCTAATGCAGGTGTTCGTAGTGTCTTTGGTATTTTCCAGCAGGATAATATCAGCTCAGTCTTTGACCATATTCGTTCAGGACGCGAGTGGGGCTTATCAACCCTTCTTAGCCATTACTATCTAGGAATTTACAATACCCGTGTAGAAAGTAGCACAGTTGGAAAAGAGTACTACCAGCAGCTTCTCACTTATTTGAAACGTTCTGGGTCAAACCAAACAGTTTCACTCAACTGTGATGTTTTGATTAACATTGATTTGAACCAAGTTTTCCACCTACATAGTACAACAAAAGGGCCTATCACTGTAGTTTATAAAAAACTAGCTAAGAAAGATATTTCAGAAGTAAATGCAATCTTAGAAGTGGATGAAACAGACCATGTTCGTTCTCATAAACTCTTTGATAGCAAGTCAGCAGCTGAAACGTTCAATATGTCTACAGATATCTTTGTCGTTGATACACCTTGGTTGATTGAACGCTTGGAAGAAGAAGCTAAAAAAGAACATCCAGAGAAGTTGCGTTATGTTTTACGGGATTTGGCTGCAAAAGAGGGAGCTTTCGCCTACGAGTATACAGGCTACCTTGCAAATATTCATTCTGTAGAGTCTTATTACCAAGCTAATAAAGATATGCTTGAATCACAGAAATTCTATTCTCTCTTCTCACCAAATCAAAAGATTTATACAAAGGTCAAAAACGAAGAACCAACTTATTATGCTAATACATCTAAAGTAAGCACTTCTCAGTTTGCGTCTGGTAGTATCATTGAAGGTCAAGTGGCTAATTCTGTTCTATCACGTAATATTCATGTCCATAAGGATAGCTTGGTTAAAGATAGCCTACTCTTCCCTCGTGTTGTTATTGGAGAAGGTGCTCAGATCGAATATGCTATCTTGGACAAGGGTGTTGAAGTTGAGCCTGGTGTTGTGATTCGAGGAACTGCAGAACATCCAGTTGTCGTTAAGAAAGGTAGCAAAGTAACAGAGGATATTCATTCATGAAAATTTTATTTGTAGCAGCAGAGGGTGCACCCTTTTCAAAAACAGGTGGTCTGGGAGACGTCATTGGCGCTCTTCCTAAATCACTGGTAAAAGCGGGACATGAAGTTGCAGTGATTTTACCCTACTATGACATGGTAGAGTCTAAATTTGGAAATCAGATTGAAGATGTGCTTCATTTTGAGGTGAGTGTTGGTTGGCGCAGACAGTATTGTGGGATTAAGAAAACCGTCTTAAACGGTGTAACCTTCTACTTTATTGACAGCCAATATTATTTCTTCCGTGGTCATGTTTACGGTGATTTTGATGATGGGGAACGTTTCGCTTTCTTCCAACTGGCTGCCATTGAGGCTATGGAAAGGATTGACTTCATTCCTGACCTTCTCCATGTTCATGACTACCATACAGCTATGATTCCTTTCTTGTTAAAGGAAAAATACCGTTGGATTCAAGCCTATCAAGGAATAAAAACTGTTTTAACCATTCATAATTTGGAATTTCAAGGACAATTTTCAGAAGGAATGTTATGGGATTTGTTTGGAGTCGGCTTTGAACGTTATGCTGATGGTACCCTTCGCTGGAACAACTGTCTGAACTGGATGAAGGCTGGTATTCTTTATGCTGACCGTGTTTCAACCGTTTCACCTAGCTATGCTCATGAAATTATGACCAGTCAGTTCGGATGTAACTTGGATCAGATTCTTCGAATGGAATCTGGCAAGGTGTCTGGTATCGTGAACGGGATTGATGCTGATCTGTA
The DNA here is from genome assembly GCF_013276905.1 of Streptococcus sp. 3109. NCBI lineage: Bacteria > Bacillati > Bacillota > Bacilli > Lactobacillales > Streptococcaceae > Streptococcus > Streptococcus sp. 3109. The sequence goes on from NZ_VMLY01000013.1 coordinate 47,329, forward strand.
TAATCCTCAGACGGATGTCCTTTTAGACTATCATTTTAATCAGGAAGATTTGTCTGGGAAAGCCCAAAACAAGGCAAAATTACAAGAAAGAGTTGGCTTGCCAGTTAGAGCTGACGTTCCACTGGTGGGAATTGTTTCTCGTTTGACACGTCAAAAAGGTTTTGATGTGGTGGTAGAAAGTCTGCACCATATCTTGCAAGAAGATGTCCAGATTGTTCTTTTGGGAACTGGAGATCCAGCCTTTGAAGGAGCTTTCTCATGGTTTGCTCAGATTTACCCAGACAAGCTATCAGCAAATATCACTTTTGATGTCAAACTAGCTCAAGAAATCTACGCTGCTTGCGACCTCTTCCTCATGCCAAGTCGTTTTGAACCGTGTGGCTTGTCTCAAATGATGGCGATGCGTTACGGAACCTTGCCATTGGTTCATGAAGTTGGTGGCTTGCGAGATACTGTTCGAGCCTTTAATCCAATTGAAGGAAGCGGTACTGGCTTTAGCTTTGACAACCTATCTCCTTATTGGTTAAATTGGACTTTCCAAACAGCTTTGGACTTGTATAGAAATCATCCAGACGTATGGAGAAATCTACAAAAACAAGCTATGGAGTGTGATTTCTCATGGGATACAGCCTGCAAGTCATATCTTGACTTGTACCATAGTTTAGTTAACTAATAGATAAAATCGTATGATGACTTCATACGATTTTTGGGCTGTTTAGAGAGGAGAACTGATGTCTCAAGTAAAAGGCTTGTGTGTTATGGATGTGGATGGAACCTTAATCCTAGAAGAAGTGATTGATTTTTTGGGAAGAGAGGTAAGTCGTGAGGAGGAAATTTCGCAGATTACAAGTCAGGCAATGCGAGGAGAGATAGACTTTGAAAGCAGTTTACGAAAAAGAGTGTCCTTCTTGGAAGGTCTTCCTATTTCGGTCTTTGATAAAGTTTTCAACTCAATTCATCTATCGCCAAATGTTCAAGAATTCATCTCTATTCTCCAAAAGAATGGCATCCTAGTTGGTCTGGTGTCAGGTGGATTTACACCAATAGTTGAAAGATTAGCAAAATCCCTCGACATTGCCTATTTCTCTGCCAACCAACTTGAAGTAAAAAGTGGCTTTCTAACAGGAAAATTAGTTGGACAAATTATCAGTCCCCAGATCAAAAAAGAGACTCTGGAAAAATGGAGAGAGAAACTAAAACTTCCTAAAGAAAGAACGATTGCAATCGGTGATGGGGCCAATGATTTATTGATGTTGAAGTCAGCGGGACTAGGAATCGCCTTTTGTGCAAAAGAAGTACTCAAAAAAGAAATACCAAATCATGTTGACAAGAGGGATTTTTTAGAAGTTCTACCTTTGATTGACTGTTTAGAATGAGGGAAAATATGAAGATTGTAATTGCACCAGATTCGTTTAAGGAAAGCTTGTCTGCTCAACAGGTGGCTGAAGCTATTAAAAGAGGTTTCCAACAATCGATAGCAGATGTAGAATATCTCCTCTGCCCTGTTGGTGATGGGGGAGAAGGTACTGTAGATGCTATCCGACATTCTCTTGACCTAGAAGAAAAATGGATCCAAGTGACAGGCCCTTTTGGCCAAAAAGAAGCCATGCGCTATTTTCAAAAAGGGAAACTGGCACTATTTGAAGTTGCTGATTTGGTTGGCCTTGGAAAAATTCCGATAGAGAAACGAAATCCACTTCAAATCCAAACTCGTGGTATCGGAGAGTTGATTCGCCATCTCATTGCTCAAGGGATTAAAGAAATCTATATCGGCGTTGGTGGCACGGCCAGTAATGACGGAGGAATTGGGATCGCTGCTGGTTTAGGTTATCGATTTTATGATAAGGATGGAAATGTCTTGCCTGCATGCGGTCAATCCTTACTAAAATTAGCTTCTGTTTCAACAGAAAATCGCTATGAACTTCCTGAAGATGTGCAAATTCATATTTTAGCAGATGTTGTGAGTCCCTTATGTGGTCATCAAGGTGCGACCTACATTTTTGGCAAACAAAAAGGCCTACAACCTACTATGTTTGCAGTCGTAGATCAAGCGATCCAAGATTTTTATGAAAAAGTCTCACCTGCAACATTAGAAATTAAAGGAGCAGGAGCTGGTGGAGGCCTTGCTGCTGGTTTGTGTGCCTTTGCTCAGGCAAATATCGTGTCTGGAATTGATACCTGTTTAGATTTGATTGATTTTGATAAGAAAGTTGCATATGCTGACTTGGTTATCGTCGGCGAAGGTAGACTGGACAGTCAAAGCTTTGCTGGGAAAGCGCCGATAGGCGTAGCAAAAAGAACCCCTGTCGGAGTTCCTGTCATTGCTATTTGTGGTAGTCTTGCTGAAGATTTACCTTCCCTACCATTTGAAAATATTCAAGCTGCCTTTTCAATTTTGGAGAAAAGTGAATCTTTAGAAGAGAGTTTGAAAAATGCCAGTCTCTATCTGGAGCGCACGGCTGCCAATATTGGGCACTTATTAAATATGCACAAGATTTAGCCAAACCATTTCTTCCAGAAGGATGTTTTGACTGGTTCTTCCTTTTGAACTTCCCAAAGTTTTGCAAAAGCAAGTCGAAGGTCCTTTTCTTCTACTTGTACTGGTGTATCGGTATGGATAATCAGTCCAAAAGGAGAAGAAGTGTGCTCTTCAGATACTATGGTAGCTTGGCTATCAGTTTCTTTTGCTTCTTTTAAGTAGAAAACTTGTTTGTCAAATTCGATAGTTGGTGAAATCTTCACAAATAGTGGCTCTGCTTTTTCTTGAAGATTTTCTAAAATAGATAAAAAACCTTTTTCTAGCTGAGGGCTATTTGCTGTGTCAATATCTGCATATCCAAGAACTCTTTCCTCAAAGGTACCAAGATAGCGTCTTTGCTCATCCGGATTTAATTTTGGCCCACCATGAGCTTTTTCAAGTAATTGTTTTGATAAATCTGTCATGAAAACAGTATATCATAAAAGTTAGAATAAAACAGACAAAAGAAAGCGATTACTTTATAAAGTTAAGGAAAATTTGCACAAAGATAACGTTTTTTCTTGAAAAAGGTGGGTTTTTAAGGTATTATAGAGGTGTAAAAAATTTAACTCATAAGGAGAGTAAAAAATGTCAATTATTACTGATGTTTACGCTCGCGAAGTCCTAGACTCACGCGGTAACCCAACACTTGAAGTAGAAGTTTACACTGAATCAGGTGCTTTCGGACGTGGTATGGTTCCATCAGGAGCTTCTACTGGTGAACACGAAGCAGTTGAACTTCGCGACGGTGACAAATCTCGTTACGGTGGTCTTGGTACACAAAAAGCTGTTGACAACGTAAACAACATCATTGCTGAAGCTATCATTGGCTACGATGTACGTGATCAACAAGCTATCGACCGTGCTATGATCGCTCTTGACGGTACTCCTAACAAAGGTAAATTGGGTGCAAACGCAATCCTTGGTGTGTCTATCGCTGTAGCTCGTGCTGCTGCTGACTACCTTGAAATCCCACTTTACAGCTACCTAGGTGGATTCAACACTAAAGTTCTTCCAACTCCAATGATGAATATCATCAACGGTGGTTCTCACTCTGACGCTCCAATCGCTTTCCAAGAATTCATGATCGTACCTGCTGGTGCGCCATCATTTAAAGAAGCTCTTCGTTGGGGTGCTGAAATCTTCCATGCTCTTAAGAAAATCCTTAAATCTCGTGGTTTGGAAACAGCCGTAGGTGACGAAGGTGGATTCGCTCCTCGTTTTGAAGGAACTGAAGACGGAGTTGAAACTATCCTTGCTGCTATCGAAGCTGCTGGATATGTTCCTGGTAAAGACGTATTTATCGGATTTGACTGTGCTTCATCAGAATTCTACGATAAAGAACGTAAAGTTTACGACTACACTAAATTTGAAGGTGAAGGAGCAGCTGTACGTACTGCTGCAGAACAAATCGACTACCTTGAAGAATTGGTAAACAAATACCCAATCATCACTATCGAAGATGGTATGGATGAAAATGACTGGGACGGTTGGAAAGCTCTTACTGAACGTCTTGGTGGTAAAGTTCAATTGGTTGGTGACGACTTCTTCGTAACAAACACTTCTTACCTTGAAAAAGGTATTGCAGAAGGTGCTGCTAACTCAATCCTTATCAAAGTTAACCAAATCGGTACTCTTACTGAAACATTCGACGCTATCGAAATGGCGAAAGAAGCTGGTTACACTGCCGTTGTATCACACCGTTCAGGTGAAACTGAAGATTCAACAATCGCTGACATCGCAGTTGCAACTAACGCAGGACAAATCAAGACTGGTTCACTTTCACGTACAGACCGTATCGCTAAATACAACCAATTGCTTCGCATCGAAGACCAACTTGGTGAAGTAGCTGAATACCGTGGATTGAAATCATTCTACAACCTTAAGAAATAATCATTGATTTAACAACGTTTCTAGCCCCTCGGATTTTATCCGAAGGGCTATTTTTGTATTTAGGGGGCAAAACTTTTTAAAAAATCTTTTTCATAACTTTATCCAGTACATTGATTGCTTCATCTTTCATGTTCTTTGTGACGTGGGTATAGATGGAATTAGTAACATCAGAATCAGAATGTCCAACCCTATCCATGATTGTTTTTAGCGGAATTTTATTTTCAGCTAAAATGCTAATAGTTGTATGTCTGAAGATGTGAGGGGACAGATGTTTGGGAATTGGTTTTTTAAGGCGTTCGTTTGCTCGCTGGAGAGACTTGCTTAGAATTGAACTGTGGATTGGCTTACCAGTGTTTGTGACGAATATACGAGTGCTCTTGTACCAATTTGGGTCAGTATTTTCACTGAGCTGGTTCAGTTCAACCATTTTGTCTAGTATCTCAATCTCTCTCTTTGTGAGGTGAGTTGTTCTGAAGCTGGCAAAAGTCTTAGTTCCATCATCATCTGGAATGTATCGATTGAATGTTGTATGGATGTCTAATGTCTTGCTATCTTTATGATATTTGTTTAACGTAAGAGCAGCCAATATCTCCAAACAATTGAGGAGGATAGAAGTTTGATTAGTAGCTGACTAGTCCTTGTGTTATCTTGCTATATTGTGCGGAAATATTTCTATGTACAAGGTTCTAATTCTTATATTTTTGACAATAATATAAGAAAATAGTATACTAAATAGACAGTCATTGATTGTAGTGATAACAGTTAGGAGAAAATAGTGTTAAAACGTATTTTAAATATAGCATTAGCTTATGTCGGTGTTGTTATTGGTGCTGGACTATCTTCAGGCCAAGATTTAATGCAATACTTTGTTAGTTTTGGTAAATGGGGTATCATTGGAACGATTGTTCTTGGAATCATAAGTATTATTTTTGGTAAAATTATCATTACCTTAGGAAGCTATTTCCGTTCAAATGATCATTTTGAAGTTCTTTCCCAAATTGCCGGGCCTATTACTAATAAGATTCTTGATTTTGCTTTAATTGTTTCCTGCTTTGTAATTGGTTTTGTTATGATTGCAGGAGCTGGTTCAAATCTTAACCAACAATTTGGTTTGCCATTTTGGTTGGGAGGATTGATTTGTGCTATCTTGGTCATTATTGTCAGTTTTCTTAATTTTGAAAAGATTACCAGCGTTCTTGGGATATTTACTCCTTTGGTCTTTGTCATGATTATCATTATGGCAGTCCATACGTTCGTAGGGAAAAGTTTTGATTTTGAAGAGTTAGAAGCAATCACAGCTACACTTTCTTCTCCAATGCCCAATGTATGGGTTTCTTTACTAAATTATTTCGCACTAACTGTTATGACTGGTGTATCCATGGCATTTGTCTTAGGAGGTTCTGTCATGAGAATTGGTGTTGCGGAAAAAAGTGGTCTCTTAGGTGGACTTGTAGTTAGTTTGATTATTACCGTAGCAACTGGTATTTTATACGCCAATATAAAACTTGTTTCAACTGTTGATATTCCTATGTTAACAATTGCGGAGCAAATTCATCCTCTATTTTCTTTACTGTATGCTCTAATTATTTTTGGACTCATTTTTAATACAGCTTTCAGTTTATTTTATGCCTTGGCAAAACGTTTCTCTTCCAACAAACCTAAGCGCTTTTACCCTATTCTAATTGCTACGGTCGCTATAGGATATGGTTTATCTTTTATGGGATTTAAAGAATTAGTCTCCATTATGTATCCTCTTTTAGGTTATGTCGGTTGTCTAATGCTGGTCATTTTAGCAGTGGCATGGATAAAAGAAAGAGGAAACATCAAAGGGGAAAAATCTTTAAGACGAAAGATGATTCGATTGATAACCAAAAAATATGACGATGAACAAGAATATACTATTAAAGATAAAGCGACATTTCACCAACTAGGTGAAGATTCTATTATAGATACTAAAAGTATCAAAAGTGATATCAAGGATTTGGTTAAAGAACAGTTTGTTGATGATAATACAGAGCATAATGAAAATGTCTTATCTTAAATGATAAAAAATCTTTAAAATCAGAAAAGTGCATGTTATCAGGTGTCAAAAACACTTGATAAGATGCCTTTTATTATAGAGATATTCATCCTCTTTAAAAATTTCTTCAAACCATGTCAGTCTAATCTACAAATTCAAAACAGTGTCTTGAGCTGACCGCGTTAGTTTGATCTGTAACCTCAAAGTCCTGCTTTAAGCAAGCTGTAGCTAGCTTTCTAGTTTGCTATTTGATTTTGATTGAGTATTATTTCATATTCTCTTAAAAATTGAGTTTTTTCCATCCTTAGCTGAACTGACTTTTGAAGTATTTTCATATTCAGATTAGTAGACAATGAACATTAACTCATCTACTTGCTAGTAGCTAGTCAGACAAAGACTGATTTATATATGGGGAAATATTCTTTCAAGTGAGTTTTATCTTTATCCGAAACTAGAAAATAGCAATAATATCTACGAACTATATTCCATCGTGTGGAGGAGAGAGACTAATTTGGATGATTAAGAACAACCTACTAGTAAAAAATAGATCATTTTTTAATATGAGATAAAAACCGATATTAAAAGCAATTTATTTCTATTTTTTAACATTTCATTGTATAATAGCAATATACGCAAATATCATGTGTCATCAGGTTAATACTCTTAGAAAATCTTTTTAAACCATGTTAGGCTAATATACAGACTCAAAACAATGTCGTGAGTAGCCTGCGTCTAGTTTCCTAGTTTACGCTTTGATTTTCATCGAGAATAACCTTTCTATTTCAATTTTAAGGAGAAAATACAGAGTGAAAAAAATAATGCTAATTATCAATCCAACTTCTGGAGGAGAAAAAGCTTTAGATTACAAAGAGAAGCTGGAGAATAAAGCAAGAGAGTATTTTGATGATGTGGAAACTAAAATTACTCAAAAAGCTAAAGATGCTACAAATTTCGCAGAAGAAGCTGCTAGAGAAAGATATGAATCAATTCTAGTTTTTGGTGGAGATGGTACGGTCAATGAAGTTATTTCAGGGATTGCTGAAAGGGACTATATTCCTAAACTGGGAATTATACCAGGTGGTACTGGTAACCTGATTACAAAACTTTTAGAAATCAATCAAGATATTGACGGAGCTATTGAAGAACTAGATTTCAATTTAACTGATAAGATTGATATCGGAAAAGCAAATGGTCACTATTTTGGATATATCTTTAGTATCGGGTCTCTCCCTGAAGCCATTCATAATGTTGAAATTGAAGATAAAACGAAATTTGGTATCTTGGCTTATGCAGTTAATACCATGAAGTCTGTCATGACAGATCAAGTCTTTAACATTAAAGTTGAAACCGAAAATGGAAATTACCTTGGGGAAGCAAGTCATGTTTTAGTACTTCTAACAAATTATTTTGCAGATAAAAAAATCTTTGAAGAAAACAAGGATGGATATGCAAATATTCTAATTTTGAAAGATGCTTCTATATTCTCTAAATTATCTTTGATTCCGGATTTGTTAAAAGGAGATCTTGTAGAGAATGAAAATATTGAATATATAAAGGCACGTACTATTAAAATTTCTTCTGATATCGAATTAGAGTCGGATGTTGATGGCGATAAATCAGATAATCTACCAGTCGACATCAAGGTACTAGGACAACACATTGAAGTGTATTCCGTACCTAAGAAACAATCATAAAACTCAAAGCCTTGTTACCGAGGCTTTTTTCATTATGTGATTTTCAGTAGGCAGATTTATTCTATCTATAATACAAGTAAAATTAAGTATTTAAGATCTAGCAGATTTAGCAGATGATGAATAAAAGAAAGGATGGCCTAAATATTTTAACAGATTTACGAGACTAATCATGGTATAATATAGGGTAATGAAAAATTCCAACGAGGCAGAGATGAAATTACTTTATACTGATATTCGGACTTCTTTGACCGAGGTTCTAACTAGAGAAGCAGAAGAGCTAGTTGCTGCTGGCAAGCGAGTCTTCTATATCGCTCCTAACTCTCTTTCTTTTGAAAAGGAACGCGCCGTGCTGGAATGCTTGTCCCAGCAGGCTTCTTTTGCGATTACCGTCACGCGCTTTACTCAAATGGCTCGTTACCTGATTTTGAATGATTTGCCTGCCAAGATCAGTCTTGATGATATTGGTCTTGGGATGGCCTTTTACAAATGCCTTGCCGAACTTGATCCTAAGGATTTACGTGTTTATGGCGCTATCAAGCAAGATCCTCAATTTATCCAGCAGTTGATTGAGCTTTACCACGAGATGACCAAGGCTCAGATGAACTTTTTAGACTTGGAGAGTTTGACGGATGAGGACAAGCGATCTGATTTACTCTTGATTTTTGAGAAGGTAACGGCCTATCTCAATCAAGGCCAGTTGGCTCAAGGAAGTCAGTTGTCTCAATTGATTGATGCTATTGAGAATAACAAAGTTAGTAGTGATTTTACTCAAATCGCCTTAGTCATTGATGGATTTACCCGTTTTTCTGCCGAAGAAGAACGAATTGTGGACTTACTTCATGGCAAGGGAGTTGAGATTATTATTGGGGCTTATGCTAGTAAGAAAGCTTATACCAGTCCATTCGCTGAAGGCAATCTCTATCAAGCCAGTGTGGAGTTTCTCCATCATCTAGCCTCTAAATACCAAATTCCTGCTCAAGACCGTTCTCAGACTCATGAGAAGATGGATAGTTTTGATAAGGCCTCTCGTTTGCTGGAGTCTTCTTATAACTTTTCAGAACTCGCTTTGGATGTCGATGAGAAAGACCGTGAAAACTTACAAATCTGGTCTTGCTTGACACAAAAGGAGGAGTTGGAGTTAGTAGCCCGTAGCATTCGTCAGAAATTACATGAGAACTCAGACCTGAGCTACAAGCATTTTCGTATTCTCTTGGGGGATGTAGCTTCTTATCAATTATCTCTAAAAACGATTTTTGACCAGTATCAGATTCCTTTTTATATTGGTAGAAGCGAAGCTATGGCTCACCATCCCTTGACACAGTTTGTCGAGTCTATCTTGGCTTTAAAACGCTATCGTTTCCGTCAGGAGGATTTGATTAACCTTCTCAGAACAGGTTTGTATACCGACCTTAGTCAGGCTGATATTGATGCTTTTGAGCAATATATCCGTTATCTTGGTATCAATGGCTTGCCAGCCTTTCAGCAAATCTTTACCAAATCCCACCATGGAAAATTTAATCTGGAACGTTTAAATGCTCTTCGTTTGCGTATTTTAACCCCTCTTGAGACTCTTTTTGCTAGCCGAAAACAAAAGGCTGAAAATCTCTTGTACAAGTGGAATAGCTTTCTAAAAGAAGGAGCTGTGACCAAGCAGTTGCAAGATTTGACAGCCACTATGGAAGCTCTTGAACAGGAAAGACAAGCCGAGGTTTGGAAGGCATTCTGTCATGTTTTAGAACAATTTGCGACTGTTTTTGCTGGTTCACAGGTTAGTCTGGAGGACTTCCTAGCCTTGCTCCATTCTGGAATGAGCCTATCTCAGTACCGTACCATTCCAGCAACAGTGGACACCGTTCTGGTGCAGAGTTATGATTTGATTGCTCCTCTGACAGCTGACTTTGTTTATGCCATTGGGCTGACTCAGAATCATTTACCAAAAATTGCGCAAAACACCAGTCTATTGACAGATGAAGAAAGACAAAGCTTAAACCAAGCAACCGAAGAAGGCGTTCAATTGCTGATTGCCAGCAGTGAAAACCTCAAGAAAAATCGCTATACTATGCTTTCCTTGGTCAATTCTGCTCGTAAGCAGTTGGTCTTATCGGCTCCAAGCCTTTTTAATGAAAGTGAAAGTAAGGAATCTGCCTATCTTCAAGAGTTGGTCCATTTTGGATTTAGTCGAAAAGAGAAGAGGATGAATCACAAAGGGCTGTCTAAGGAGGATATGGGGTCCTATCACAGTCTTTTGTCCAGTCTGGTTGCCTATCACCAGCAGGGCGAGACGAGCGATACTGATCAAGATTTGACTTTTGTTAAGGTTCTGGCGCGTGTCATGGGTAAAAAACTAGATCAGCAAGGTCTGGAAAATCCAGCTCTCCCAACCAGTCCAAACAGTAAGCAGTTGGCTAAGGACACCTTGCAGGCGCTCTATCCTGCTGATCAGGAGTTTTACCTGTCTACATCTGGTTTGACGGAGTTTTACCGGAACCAATACAGTTATTTTCTTCGCTACGTTTTAGGCTTGCAAGAAGAATTACGCCTGCGTCCAGATGCCCGTAGTCACGGGAATTTTTTGCACCGCATTTTTGAACGTGCCTTGCAGTTGCCTGACGAAGATTCTTTTGACCAACGTTTAGAACAAGCTATTCAAGAAACCAGTCAAGAACGCGAATTTGAGGCTATTTATCAAGAAAGTTTAGAAGCCCAGTTCACCAAGGAAGTTCTGCTTGATGTCGCACGGACGACTGGACATATTCTCCGACACAATCCAGCCATCGAAACCATCAAAGAGGAAGCGAATTTCGGTGGAAAAGAGCAGGCCTTTATTCAATTGGACAGTGGTCGCAGTGTCTTTGTACGAGGCAAGGTGGACCGGATTGACCGTTTGAAAGCTGATGGAGCGATAGGAGTAGTAGACTACAAATCCAGTCTGACTCAGTTCCAGTTTCCTCATTTCTTTAATGGGCTCAATTCCCAGTTGCCAACCTATCTAGCTGCCTTAAAAAGAGAAGGGGAGCAGAACTTTTTTGGTGCCATGTACTTGGAAATGGCTGAACCCGTCCAATCTTTGATGGCGGTTAAAAGTCTGGCAGGTGCAGTCGTAGAAGCCAGCAAATCTATGAAATACCAAGGACTCTTTTTAGAAAAAGAAAGCAGTCATTTGGGCGATTTTTACAACAAAAACAAGGCTAATCAGCTGACAGATGAGGAATTTCAGCTCCTACTGGACTACAATGCCTGTCTTTACAAGAAAGCTGCTGAGAAGATTTTAGCAGGCCAGTTCGCCATTAACCCTTATACCGAAAATAGCAGAAGTATTGCCCCATACGTCCAGCAACACCAAGCCATCACAGGATTTGAAGCCAATTATCACTTGGGCCAAGCCCGTTTCCTAGAAAAGTTGGACTTAGCTGATGGCAAGCGCCTGATCGGAGAAAAACTCAAGCAAGCTTGGTTTGAAAAAATGAGAAAGGAGTTGAAACGATGAAGTCCATTCCCTTTTTAACTGAGGAAGAAATTCAAAAATTGCAAGAAGCTGAAGCAAATTCGAGCAAGGAACAAAAGAAAACTGCCGAACAAATCGAAGCTATCTACACTTCTGGCCAGAATATTCTGGTCTCAGCATCGGCTGGTTCTGGAAAGACCTTTGTCATGGCCGAGCGCATTCTGGACCAATTGGCGCGTGGTGTCGAAATTTCTCAACTCTTTATCTCAACCTTTACCGTCAAGGCTGCGACTGAACTTAAAGAACGTTTGGAGAAGAAAATCAGCCAACAAATTCAAGAAAGTGGCGATGTTGACCTCAAACAACACTTGGGTCGCCAGTTGGCAGACCTACCCAACGCTGCCATCGGAACCATGGACTCTTTCACACAAAAATTCCTTGGTAAACATGGCTATCTGATTGATATTGCGCCTAATTTCCGTATTTTACAAAACCAGAGCGAGCAACTTCTTCTCAAAAACGAAGTCTTCCATGAGGTATTTGAAGCCCATTACCAAGGTAAACAGAAAGAGACCTTTAGTCATTTACTGAAAAACTTTGCTGGACGTGGCAAGGATGAACGGGGGCTACGCCAGCAGGTCTATAAAATCTATGACTTTCTCCAATCCACCAGCAATCCTCAGAAATGGCTGAGTGAATCTTTCCTCAAAGGCTTTGAGAAAGCTGATTTTACGAATGAAAAAGAAAAACTAACTGAGCAAATCCAGCAAGCCCTTTGGGACTTGGAAAGTTTCTTCCGTTATCATCTGGATAATGATGCCAAGGAATTTGTAAAGGCTGCTTATTTAGAAAATGTTCAGTTAGTTCTGGATGAAATTGGCTCCTTAAATCAAGAGTCTGATAGGCAGGCTTATCAAGCAGGGCTTGCGCGTGTTGTCGCAATCTCTAAGGAAAAAAATGGTCGAGCTCTGACGAATGCCAGTCGTAAGGCTGATTTGAAGCTTCTGGCTGATGCTTACAACGAAGAGAGAAAGACCCAGTTTGCTAGGCTAGGACAACTAGCAGACCAGATAACCATTCTCGACTATCAAGAACGTTATCATGGAGACACTTGGAAACTAGCTAAAACCTTCCAAACCTTCATGAGTGATTTTGTGGAGGTTTATCGTCAGAGAAAACGACAGGAAAATGCCTTTGAATTCGCTGATATAAGCCATTACACTATCGAGATTTTAGAGAATTTCCCGCAAGTCCGTGAGGCTTATCAGGAGCGTTTCCACGAAGTCATGGTCGATGAGTATCAGGATACCAATCACATTCAAGAACGGATGCTGGAATTGCTGTCTAATGGCCATAATCGCTTTATGGTGGGGGATATCAAGCAATCTATCTACCGTTTCCGTCAGGCAGACCCGCAGATTTTCAATGAAAAATTCCAACGCTATGCGCAAAATCCCCAAGAAGGCAAGCTGATTCTCCTAAAGGAAAATTTCCGTAGTAGTTCAGAAGTGCTATCAGCAACCAATGATGTTTTTGAACGTCTTATGGACCAAGAAATCGGAGAAATCAACTATGATAACATGCACCAGCTTGTTTTTGCCAATACCAAACTGATTCCTAATACAGACAATAAGGCAGAATTTCTCCTCTACGACAAGGACGACACAAGTGAGGAAGAAGAGGGGCAGGCAGAAATGAAACTAACAGGCGAAATGCGCTTAGTTATCAAGGAGATTCTGAAACTTCATCAGGAGAAAGGTGTTTCCTTTAAAGAAATTGCCCTTCTGACCTCCAGTCGCAGTCGTAATGACCAGATTCTTCTCGCCCTGTCTGAGTATGGAATTCCTGTCAAAACCGATGGAGAGCAAAACAATTATCTCCAATCCCTAGAAGTGCAAGTCATGCTAGACACCCTTCGTGTCATTCACAATCCCCTGCAAGACTATGCCTTGGTTGCCCTTATGAAGTCTCCAATGTTTGGCTTTGATGAGGACGAGTTAGCACGTTTGTCCCTTCAGAAAGCAGAGGATAAAGTCCAAGAAAATCTCTATGAGAAACTGGTCAATGCTCAAAAACTTGCAACAAGCCAGAAAAACTTAATTCATACTGATTTAGCTGAAAAACTAAACCAATTCATGGATATCTTGGATTCTTGGCGCTTGTATGCCAAAACCCACTCCCTCTATGACTTGATTTGGAAGATTTACAATGACCGTTTTTATTATGATTATGTTGGGGCTTTGCCAAATGGTCCTGCTAGACAGGCTAATCTCTATGCCCTAGCACTGCGAGCTGACCAGTTTGAAAAGAGTAATTTCAAAGGCTTGTCACGTTTTATTAGTATGATTGACCAAGTTTTAGAAGCCCAGCACGATTTGGCAAGCGTGGCCGTCGCACCGCCAAAAGATGCAGTAGAGCTCATGACCATTCACAAGAGTAAAGGGCTAGAGTTTCCTTACGTCTTTATACTCAATATGGATCAGGATTTTAACAAGCAAGACAGCATGTCAGAAGTCATTCTCAGCCGTAAAAATGGACTAGGTGTCAAATACATTGCCAAGATGGATACAGGAGCAGTCGAAAATCACTATCCTAAAACCATCAAACTCTCCATTCCTAGCCTGACCTATAGACAGAACGAAGAGGAATTACAGCTGGCAAGCTACTCAGAGCAGATGCGTCTGCTGTATGTTGCCATGACGCGGGCTGAGAAAAAGCTCTATCTTATCGGTAAGGGCTCTCGTGAAAAGCTGGAGGGCAAAGAATTTCCTGCAGCTAAAAATGGAAAACTAAACAGCAACACTAGACTTCAAGCAAGTAATTTCCAAGATTGGATTTGGGCTATCAGTAAAGTATTTGCAAAGGATAATCTCAACTTTAGCTATCGTTTTGTTGGTGAAGATCAGCTGACTAGAGAAGCTATCGGTCAGTTGGAAACCAAGAGTCTTCTCCAAGATAGCTCCCAAGCAGACAATCGTCAGTCAGAAACCATTAAAGAAGCTCTTGAAATGCTGAAAGAAGTGGAAGTTTATAATACTCTTCATCGCGCAGCTATTGAACTTCCTAGTGTTCAAACCCCAAGTCAAATCAAGAAATTCTACGAACCAGTTATGGATATGGAAGGTGTCGAGATTGCAGGTCAAGGCCAGTCAGTAGACAAGAAAATCAACTTTGATTTACCAGATTTTTCAAGCAAAGAAAAGGTAACAGGAGCTGAGATTGGTAGTGCTACCCACGAACTGATGCAGAGAATTGACCTCAGCCAGCGACCAACGCTTGCTAGCCTGACAGAAACTCTCAAACAAGTTCAAACCAGCCAAGCTGTCAAATGCAAGATTAATCTTTCGAAAATTCTTGCATTCTTTGACACAGCGCTCGGTCAGGAAATTCTCGCTAATACCAACCATCTTTATCGCGAGCAACCTTTCTCTATGCTCAAACGAGACCAAAAGAGTCAGGAAGATTTCGTTGTCCGTGGTATCCTTGATGGCTATCTGCTTTACGAGGATAAAATCGTTCTGTTCGACTATAAGACAGACCGCTATGATGATCCAAGTCAACTCATAGACCGCTATCGTGGTCAGTTAGCCCTATACGAAGAGGCTTTATCACGAGCCTATTCGATTGAAAATATTGAAAAATACTTGATTTTACTCGGTAAAGACGAGGTTCAAGTTGTAAAAGTATAATTTATACTCTTCGAAAATCTCTTCAAACCACGTCAGCTTTATCTGCAACCTCAAAACTGTGTTTTGAGCAGCCTGCGGCTAGCTTCCTAGTTTGCTCTTTGATTTTCATTGAATATTAGAAAGGAGACCTCATGACACTTCCGGTTAGAAAATCCCTGCATGATGCGGTTTTACAGGCTTCAAAATCTGATACTTGGGAACAAGCTACCAAGGAATGGAATGAAGTTTCCTTGATTTTTAACGGTATCGGCCGTAGCAATTGTGTGTGTGGAAATGCCATCAAATACGCTTACGAACTCTTTAACGGTGTCACAGGTCAACGCCTCTTTCCGATTGGTAGTGATTGTGTTCGGCATTTTCATCGATTGACCCTTGACCAGCAATTGGAAGAGGAAGAAAAACTACTCAGAAAGGCTGAAAATCTGACCAGAAAAGCCCAGAAAAAGGAAAAAATCAAGGTTAACAAAAGTGACTTTGACGAGCGACTTCTAAAGTGGCTCTGGGAAAAAGGTGTTTTTAAACCTAATCGTGGCAATCAGTTCTCCCCTGATAGAGACTACCAGCTCTTCCTAGAAGTCTTTCAAGGAGGAAGTTGGACCAAGGCGGAACCAAAGAAAAAGGCTCGGATGGAAGAAGTTCTTGAAAAATGTATCAAACCCTTTTTACTTGGAAAACCAGATGACCAACTCTACCTTGTCAAACTAGGAAAAGATAAAATTGACTACGAACAAGAACTCCGTATTCAGGCAGAGAAAGAGCGCAAAAAGAGAGATAAAATCGCCAAGCAATATGCAGACAATCTGGTTCTAGCTATGGGCCCAGCAGAGCGTGCCTATCAAGATTACTTTGGATTTACAGAGACCCTGACTCAAGAAGAACGCAAATGGGAGAAAATTCTTTTTGGTAAAAATCGGACAGAACGGGCTATCAAGGCCAAACAATACCAAAAAGAGCTGGAAAAAGACCAACGAATTGCTAGTCAGGATCCAATTGAAAGAAAGCAGAAGCAGACCTGGCTCCTCAATTCCTATTTTCGTGAGCTTCCTGAAGAAAAAGCCAGATTTGCTCGGCTCTTATTAGAATATCGAAAAAGTGGAGAAGTGCCTTTTTCAACTGAATACTTATCAGACCATCTGCTAGACTTTTTCTATAAAATGAAAGCCTTTGAATTTGAAATCGCACCAGAACAAGTCCGAGACTTTTTAAAAGAAAGCCTCCAGACAGAACATCTATCCTCAGCACAAGAAAGCTGGATAGAAGGTATTCTCCTCAACTGCCTCAAACCATTTTTAGAACGATTAGTGATATGAGTAACACCTGCCGTGGAAATGCCATGGTAGGTGTTACTGTATCCCCAAAATAATATAAAACAAAGTATGAAAACGCTACGCAATTTTAAGACATTTCGGTAAATAAAGAGTATAATTAAGGTATATTGCCTTTTTTATAGATAATACACTAATATAATAAAGGTCTCTGTAACATTTATAAATTGTATTTCAAGGAGGAATCATGGGAAAGTATTTTGGTGAAAAACAAGAACGTTTTTCATTTAGAAAATTATCAGTAGGACTTGTATCTGCAACGATTTCAAGTTTATTTTTTATGTCTGTATTAGCTAGTTCATCTGTGGATGCTCAAGAAACTAAAGGTGTTCACTATAAATATGTAACAGATTCAGAGCTATCATCAGAAGAAAAGAAGCAGCTTGTCTATGATATTCCGACATACGTGGAGAATGATGATGAGACTTATTATCTTGTTTATAAATTAAATTCCCAAAATCAATTGGGAGAATTGCCAAATACTGGAAGCAAGAATGAGGTGCAAGCCTTAGTTGCTGGTGCTAGCTTAGCAGCTCTGGGGATTTTAGTTTTTGCTGTTTCTAAGAAAAAAGTTAAGAATAAAACGGTATTACATTTAGTATTGGTTGCAGGGATAGGAAATGGTGTCTTAGTTTCAGCTCATGCTTTAGAAAATAATCTCTTACTGAATTACAATACGGACTATGAATTAACTTCAGGAGAAAAATTACCTCTTCCTAAAGAGATTTCAGGTTACACTTATATTGGATATATCAAAGAGGGGAAAACTACTTCTGATTCCGAAGTAAGTAATCAAGAGAAATCAGTAGCTACTTCTAAAAATCAACAAAAGGTAGATTACAATGTTACACCAAATTTTGTAGAGAATCCATCAAAGGTACAAACAATTCAGGAAGAAAAACCTGTTTCTTCAACTAAGTCCACAGAAGTCCAAGTAGTTGAAAAACCTCTCTCTACAGAATTAACCAATCCAACAAAAGAAGAGAAACAATCTTCAAATTCTCAAGAACAATTAGCCGAACATAAGAATCTAAAAACGAATAAAGACAAGAAGGTTTCTCCAAAAGAAAAGACTGGGGTAAATACACTAAATCCACAGGATGAAGTTTTATCAGGTCAGTTGAACAAACCTGAACTCTTATATCGTGAGGAAGCTATAGAGACAAAAATAGATTTTCAAGAAGAAATTCAGGAGAATCCTGATTTAGCTGAAGGAACTGTAAGAGTCAAACAAGAAGGTAAATTAGGTAAGAAAGTTGAAGTCATCAGAATATTCTCTGTAAACAAGGAAGAAGTTTCTAGAGAAATTATTTCAACTTCAACGACTGCGCCTGTTACAAGAATAGTCGAAAAAGGTACAAAAAACCTCAAGTTATAAAGGACCAACCTGAGACTGGTGTAGAACATAAGGACGTACAGTCTGGAGCTATTGTTGAACCAGCAATTCAGCCTGAATTACCAGAAGCAGTAGTAAGTGATAAAGGTGTACCGGAAGTTCAACCAGAGTTGCCAGAAGCAGTTGTAAGTGATAAAGGTGTACCGGAACAGGTAGCCACTTTACCAGAATATACAGGTCTACAAGCTGGAGCTATTGTTGAACCTGAAAAAGTTGAACCGGAATATGCTGGAGTACAAGCTGGGGCTGTAGTAGAACCAGAACAAGTGGCACCGCTTCCAGAATATACAGGACCACAAGCCGGAGCTATTGTTGAACCAGAGCAGGTAGCACCCCTACCAGAATACACAGGAGTGCAAGCCGGAGCAATAGTAGAACCATCAAAAGAATATACAGGTGTACAAGCTGGAGCTATTGTTGAACCTGAAAAAGTAGAGCCACCAAAAGAGTACACAGGCGTACAAGCTGGAGCTGTAGTCGAACCAGAGCAGTCAGCAACACTACCAGAATATACAGGAGTTCAGGCTGGAGCTATCGTTGAAGCAGAGCAGGTAGCACCGCTTCCAGAATATACAGGACCACAAGCCGGCGCTATTGTTGAACCTGAGCAGATTGCACCACTACCAGAATACACAGGTCCACAGTCTGGAGCTATTGTTGAACCTGAGCAGATTGCACCCCTACCAGAATACACAGGTCCACAAGCCGGAGCAATAGTAGAACCAGAACAAGTAGCTCCGCTGCCAGAATACACAGGGGTGCAAGCCGGAGCGATAGTCGAGCCAGAGAAAGTAGAAGCACCGAAAGAATATACTGGTAAAATCGAACAACCTAGTGCAGAAGATACTAAACCTGAAAATGAGGTAAGTCCTACAAATGGGGAAGCGGAACGTCCTAAAGATAAAATTAAAGAAGAAAAACAAGTCGACAAGAAACTAGAGCTTAGAAATATTTCTAATGTAGAATTGTATACTTTAGAAAATAATAAATATCGACATGTAACCTCATTTGATACGGTTCCAAATAATCCTAGTAACTACTTTATGAAAGTAAAATCGGAGAATTTTAAAGATGTTATGTTACCCGTTAAGAGTATTGAAAGTGCTACAAAAGATAATCAAGATGTTTATAAAATTGTAGGACAAGCTAATGATTTAATTCAACATGAAAACAATAGTACTTTAGACAATTACACTTACTACCTACCTAAGATGGTGAGAAGTGAAAATGGCGTTTATACATCATTCAAAAATTTAGTCGAAGCAATGAATAGTAATCCTTCTGGAGAGTTTCGTTTAGGAGCAACTATGGATGCTCGTGAAGTAGAACTTCAAGATGGTCAAGAAAGTTATGTTAGTAATGAGTTTACAGGTACATTAATTGGTAAAAATAATGATAAGTACTACGCTATATATAATCTGAAAAAACCATTATTTAGAACTTTAAACCGTGCTACAGTAAAAGATCTTTCAATAAAAGAAGCGAATGTTTCTTCTAAAGAAGATGCAGCTACAATAGCGAAAATGGCGAGTAAAGGTTCTAAAATTATTAATGTTCATTCATCTGGTGTAATTGCTGGTGAACGTAGTATTGGTGGATTGGTTTCACAAGTTGATAATTCTACTATTTCGAATAGTAGCTTTACAGGTAGAATAACTAATACTTATGATACAAAATCAACTTACCAAATTGGAGGATTAGTAGGGAAACTTTCAGGTGCTGGTGCTTTAATCGATAGATCAGTTTCATCTATTGATATGGCTACGAATGCTAATACAGGAGATCAGGTTGTTGGTGGTATAGCAGGTGTTGTTGATAAAAAAGCAACGATTAGTAATAGCTATACTGAAGGTAATCTTAATAATGTGAAGCCTTTTGGTAAAGTTGGTGGAGTTGTAGGTAATCTTTGGGATAATAGTTCATCTGAAGTAAGTAACTCAGGTCAAATTACAAATGTATTAAGCGACGTAAATGTAACAAATGGTAATGCTATTGCTGGTTATAATTTTGACGGTATAAAAGCAACTAACACGTATAGTAATAAAAATAATAAGGTGGTAAAAGTAGTTCAAGTAGATGACGAAATACTTAGTAAAGATTCAGAAGAACAAAGAGGTACATTACTTGAAAGTAACCAAGTTGCAGAGAAAAAAGCTGAACTTGTTCCTAAGAAAAATACTAAGATAGAAGACTTTAACTTCTCATCTAGATATGAAACAGATTATAAAAACTTAAAAGATGCTGATATTTCTAGATTAAGAGTATATAAAAATATTGAAAAATTATTACCTTTCTACAATAGAGAGACTATAGTCAAGTATGGTAATTTAGTAGATGCTAATAATGATTTATTTACTAAAGAGCTTGTGTCTGTAGTTCCAATGAGTGATAAAGACGTAATTACTGATATTAATAAAGATAAACAAAGAATTAATAAACTATTACTTCATTATTCAGATAATACTACTCAAACATTAGATATAAAATATCGACAAGATTTCTCTAAAGTAGCAGAATATGAAATAACTAATACAAAGCTAATGTATACACCTAACACATTATTACATAATTACAATAATATTATTAATAGCGTTGTATCAGAATTGAAATCTGTAAATTACAACTCAGATAAGATAAGAAAAGTATTAGATATCTCTAGTAATATAAAACTAACAGAATTATATCTAGATGAACAATTTGAGAAAACAAAAGCAAACATTGAAGATAGTTTATCAAAACTTCTTTCAGCAGATGCGGCAGTAGCTGAAAATAACAATAAGATAATAGATAATTATGTAATTGAGAAAATTAAGAATAATAAGGAAGCCTTATTGTTAGGTTTAACATATCTTGAACGCTGGTATAATTTTAATTATGGAGAAACCAATGCTAAAGATTTAATAATGTATCACTTGGATTTCTTTGGTAAATCAAATAGTTCAGCTCTAGATAATGTTATTGAACTAGGTAGATCTGGATTTAATAATTTATTAGCTAAAAATAACGTTATTACTTATAATGTATTGTTAGCGAAGAATTATGGGACAGAAACTTTATTCAAGGCATTAGAAGGATATAGAAAAGTATTCTTACCAAAAACTTCTAACAATGAGTGGTTTAAAAAACAAACAAGAGCATATATTGTAGAAGAAAAATCTACAATTGAAGAGGTAAGAGAAAAACAAGGGAAAGAGGGAACTAAATATTCTATTGGGGTATATGATAGATTAACTAGTCCATCATGGAAATATCAAAGTATGGTCTTACCGTTATTAACTTTACCAGAAGAAAAAATGATATTTATGATTGCCAATATTTCAACTATAGGATTTGGTGCTTATGATAGATATAGAAGTTCTGACTATCCTAAGGGAGACAAATTAAATAAATTTGTAGAAGAGAATGCAGAAGCAGCGGCTAAACGATTTAGAGATCATTATGATTATTGGTATAAAATTCTAGATAAAGAAAATAAAGAAAAATTATATAGAAGTGTACTAGTTTATGATGCATTTAGATTTGGAAATGATAAAGATAATAAGTTACAAGAAGCTAACTTTGAAACTAATCATCCAGCTATTAAAAACTTCTTTGGCCCTGCTGGAAATAATGTTGTTCACAACGCTAATGGTGCATATGCAACAGGTGACGCATTCTACTATATGGCTTATCGTATGTTAGATAAATCTGGAGCGGTAACTTATACTCATGAAATGACACATAACTCAGATAGAGAGATTTATCTTGGAGGATATGGAAGAAGAAGCGGATTAGGACCAGAGTTTTATGCGAAAGGATTACTTCAAGCTCCTGATCATCCAAATGACCCTACTATTACGATTAACTCTATATTGAAATATGAGGATTCAGAAAATTCAACAAGACTTCAAGTAGCTGATCCAACTCAACAATTTAATAGTGCAGAAGACTTGCGTAAATATATGCATAACTTATTTGATTTAGTTTATACACTTGAGAAATTAGAAGGAGAAGCAGTAGTTAACTTAGATACCAATGAGAAAGGGGAGCTATTAAGGAAAATAGAGAATGAGTATAAACCTGATCCTGATGGAAATGAAGTTTATGCAACAAATGTTGTTCGTAGATTAAATCTTGATGAGCTAAACAAGTTAACCTCTTTCAATAGTTTAATAGAAAACGATATAATCACAAGAAGAAAATATATAAATGAAGGTGAGTATAAACGAAATGGATACTACACAATTAATCTTTTCTCACCTATATATTCTGCCTTAAGTAGTGATAAAGGAACTCCAGGTGATTTAATGGGGCGTCGTATGGCATTTGAACTATTAGCTGCTAAAGGATATAAAGAAGGTATGGTTCCGTATATTTCTAATCAGTATGAAAAAGAAGCAAAAGCTAATGGAAGCAAGATTAATTCATATGGTAAAGAAATAGGATTGGTCACAGATAAACTAGTGCTTAAAAAAGTATTTAATGATGAATATTCTTCTTGGGTTGAGTTTAAAAAAGCGATGTATAAAGAACGAGAAAATAAATTCAATAAATTATCAAGAATTAGCTTTGTAAACCCTAACAATTGGGGTCGTCAAGAGACAATAACTATTGATAATATCGATAAGTTAAGAAGTATAATTAGAGAAGCGGTTAAAAAAGATGCTGAAGATTATCGAGCACAAGAATACCCGGATACGAATAGTAGAGTTTATAAACTGAAAAAAGCAATCTTTAAAGCTTATCTTGACCAAACCGATGATTTTAGAAGTTCAATTTTTGAGAATAAAAAATAGTTTTTACTGTTAGGAAATAAAATTAAAGAAGGTGATTACGCTTGTCATTATTTAAAAAAGAACGATTTTCGATCCGAAAAATCTGTGGGATTGTTGGTTCGGTATTACTCGGAAGTATCTTGGTTGCGCCGTCAATCATTCATGCTTCTACCTATCATTATGTTGAAAAAAGCGATCTTACAAAGGAAGAACAAAGCAAGATTCAAGCAGGAATTCCTACTGATAATGAGGTAACTTATGCTCTTATTTATCAGCAGGAAACTCTTCCTGCGACAGGTTCATCGACTTCTGTGCTTACAGCTTTAGGTCTATTAGCTGTTGGTAGTTTAGTCCTTTTGGTTCATAAAAATAAAAAAGTTGCTAGTCTGTTCTTAGTTACTACGATTGGACTGATTAGTCTTTCTAGTATGCAAGCTCTCGATCTAAGCAATCCTTTGAAAGCTCCAAGTAATGAAGGAGTAGTTCAAATTGCTGGGTATCGTTATATTGGATACTTACCCCTTAATGATGATGCAATTTCAGAAATTCAACATAAAGCTGAGGGGACAAAAAATGTTCCAGTATCTGAAACTCAGGAAAGTATCCCTAATGAAGCGCCTAAAGCAGAAAAACCTAAAAATCCAGAGTCTGTAAGCACCGTTCCAAACGAGACAACTAAATCAGAGAAGCCAGAGTACACTGCACCGGTAGGCACAGTCCCTGACGAGGCGCCTAAAGCTGAGAAGCCAGAACATACAGCACCAGCTAGTGGTAATCTGGTAGAATCTGAAGTTCATGAGAAACCAGAATATACAGCTCCAATTGGCGGTAATTTAGTTGAACCAGCAGTTCATGAAAAACCAGCATACACTGAACCTGTAGGTACTGTTCCAGATGAAGCGCCTAAGTCTGAGAAGCCAGAGTACACAGCTCCTGTAGGTACAGTTCCAGATAAAGCGCCTAAAACTGAGAAACCAGAATATACTGAACCTGTAGGTACAACAGGAGTAGACGAAAACGGCAACTTGATTGAGCCACCTGTTAACGACATTCCAGCATACACTGAACCAGTAGGTACAACAGGAGTGGATGAAAACGGCAACTTGATTGCACCACCTGTTAACGACATTCCAGAGTATACTGAACCAATATCTACAGTTTCAGAAGTTGCATCAGAAAGAGAAGAGTTGCCTTCTTTACATACCGATATTCGGACAGAGACTATTCCTAAAACCACTATAGAAGAACCTGATCCTAGCAAATTTATAGGCGATGATTCTGTTAGACAAGTTGGTGAGGATGGCGAACGTCAAATTGTTACTAGCTATGAAGAGTTACATGGCAAAAAAATCAGTGACCCAGTTGAAACAGTAACTATTTTGAAAGAAATGAAGCCTAAAATTCTTGTAAAAGGTACCAAAGAAAAACCTAAAGAAAAAACGGCTCCTGTTTTGACCTTAGATAGAACAAATACAAATGTATTAAACCGATCCGCAACTCTTTCTTATCATTTAGTTAATACAGATGGAGTCACAATCAATAAAATTACTGCGACAATTAAAGATGGAAATGAAATTGTCAAAACAGTAGATTTGACTTCAGAGCAGTTAAATAAGCAGGTAGAAGATTTAAAATTCTACAAGGACTATAAGATAGAGACCACTATGACCTATGACCGTGGTAAGGGAGAAGAAACTGCAACATTAGAAGAGAAACCACTTCGCTTGGATTTGAAAAAAGTTGAAATTAAAAATATTTCATCTACTAATTTAGTGAAGGTAAATGACGATGGTACTGAAACACCTAGTGATTTCATGACTGAAAAACCTTCAGATGAAGATGTGAAGAAAATGTACTTAAAAATCACTAGTCGTGATAATAAAGTAACACGTTTAGCAGTTGATAAGATTGAGTTGGTGACTGAAGAAGGTCAAAAACTTTACAAAATAACTGCTGAAGCACAAGATTTGATTCAACACACAGACCCAACGAAAGTTCGTAACAAGTATGTTCATTATATTGAAAAACCAGTTCCAAAAGTTGATGACGTTTATTATAACTTTAAAGAGTTAGTAGATGCCATGAATGCTGACAAAAATGGTACATTTAAAATCGGAGCAGATTTGAATGCAACGAATGTACCAACACCTAAGAAATGGTATGTTGACGGCGACTTTAGAGGTACATTGAAGAGTGTAGATGGGAAACATTATACCATCCACAATACGGAACGTCCGTTATTTAAGAACATTATCGGTGGTACAGTAACCAAAGTAAATCTGGGGAATGTAAATATCAATATGCCTTGGGCAGACCGCATTGCACCGATTGCCGACACTATTAAAGGCGGCGCTAAAATTGAAGATGTCAAAGTGACTGGTAACGTATTAGGTAAGAACTGGGTATCTGGATTTATTGATAAGATTGATAATCAAGGTACACTCAGAAATGTAGCCTTTATCGGTAACGTAACTTCTGTCGGCGATGGTGGACAATTCTTGACTGGTATCGTTGGAGAAAACTGGAAAGGCGTTATCGATAAAGTATATGTAGATGCCAATATCATTGGTAACCGTGCTCAAGCTGCGGGTATTGTTTATTCGACACAAAATGGTGGGGATAACCATAGCTATAGTAGAGAAGGTGTTTTAACCAATTCTGTGGCAAAAGGTACACTCTATGTTAAAGATTCACTTAAATCAGGTGGCTTAGTTGGTAATAACTGGATGTTAGGTATGATTAAAAATAATGTGTCTATGATGAAAGTAAAGAACGGTGAAATAGCTTTTGGACACTCAGATATCGACCAAGATTCCTATTATACATCTGAGCGCGTTATCAACACTTATACGGTAAATGGTATTAGTGAGGGTAATAAATCCTATAATCGTTCGAATATCATCAAAGGTATTTCGAAAGAAGAGGCTGATAATATAATTTTAACCTACAACATTACAGCTAACACCTATGAGATGCCTGAATTACTTGTTGACCGATTGAATCGATTTGTTACTCATGATAATGAGTATAAGACAACGCAAGATTACAAAGCTGAACGTGAACAAGCCTATCGCAATATTGAAAAACTTCAACCGTTCTATAATAAAGAGTGGATTGTAAACCAAGGGAATAAGTTAACAGGTGAGTCCAATCTTGTTAAGAAAACTGTTCTGTCTGTAACAGGTATGAAAGCAGGGCAATTTGTTACTGATCTATCGGATATTGATAAGATTATGGTTCACTATGCGGATGGCACCAAAGAAGAAATGAACGTGACAGCAGTTGCTGATTCTAAGGTGAAACAAGTTCGTGAGTATAGTATTGATGGTTTAGATGATGTGGTTTACACACCAAATATGGTTGTTAAAAATCGTGATAAATTGATTGCTGATGTTAAAGATCAATTATCAAGTGTAGAATTGATTTCACAAGAAGTCCGTGCTTTGATGGATAAACGAGATACATCTAGAGATCCTAATGCTAATTCGGATGAACGTAAGAATGGTTATATTAAAGATCTATTCTTTGAAGAAAGCTTTGCGGAAGTGAAAGAAAATCTTGGCAAATTAGTTAAAGCTATTGTTGAAAATGAAGATCATCAACTCAACGATAACGAATTAGCTGAACGTGCTTTACTGAAGAAAGTTGAAGACAACAAAGCTAAAATCATGATGGGACTGGCCTACTTAAATCAATATTATGGTTTTAAATACGATGAGTTATCAATTAAAGATATTATGATGTTTAAACCTGATTTTTATGGTAAGAATGTTAATGTCTTAGATTTCTTAATCAAAATTGGTTCAAGTGAAAGAAATGTTAAAGGAGATAGAACTTTAGAAGCTTATCGTGAAACTATAGGTGGAACAATTGGAATAAATGAATTAAATGGATTCTTACATTACAATATGAAGCTATTCACTAACCATACAGATATAAATGATTGGTTTAAGAAAGCTATTGAAAAGAACGCGTATGTAGTTGAACAACCATCAACGAACCCTGCATTTACCAACAAAAAATATCGTCTATACGAAGGAATTAATAATGGGCAGCATGGGCGCATGATTTTACCTCTTCTTAACTTGAAAAATGCACATTTATTTATGATTTCAACGTATAATACTATCTCATTTAGTTCATTTGAAAAGTATGGTAAAGATACAGCAGAAAAACGTGAAGCGTTCAAGAGTGAAATCAATAAACGTGCTAAAGAGCAAGTTAATTACTTAGATTTTTGGTCACGTCTTGCTACTGATAATGTCCGCGATAAACTTCTTAAGAGTCAAAATGGAGTTCCAACTCCTGTATGGGATAATCATAACGCTCCAGGTGGTTGGCCTGATAGATTCGGACATAGAAATGGAAAACCAGACTATACTCCAGTCAGGGAATTCTTTGGTCGTATTGGAAAGTATCATCCTTACCAATATGGATACGGAGCATATGCATATATTTTTGCAGCACCGCAACCGATGGATGCAGTTTATTTCGTTATGACAGATTTAATTAGTGATTTTGGAACATCCGCATTTACACATGAAACTACTCACGTTAATGATCGTATGGCTTACTATGGTGGTCATTGGCATCGTCAAGGTACGGATTTAGAAGCCTTTGCTCAAGGTATGTTGCAAACGCCATCGGTATCAAATCCAAACGGAGAATATGGTGCTTTAGGTTTGAATATGGCTTATCATCGTGAGAATAATGGTGAACAGTGGTATAACTATGACCCTGATAAACTTAAAACTCGTGAAGATATTGATCGCTACATGAAGAACTACAATGAAGCATTAATGATGTTGGATTATGTTGAAGCAGATGCTGTAATTCCAAAATTAAATGGTGACAATAGCAAGTGGTTCAAGAAAATTGACAGAGTCGATAGACATGTTGATGGTTTAAACAAATTAACCGCTCCACACCAATGGGATAAAGTTCGTGACCTAAATGACGGAGAGAAAACCAAGCCATTGGCAAGTATTGATGATTTGGTTGATAATAACTTTATGACTAAACATAATAATCCTGGCAATGGTGTGTTCCGACCAGAGGACTTCACGCCTAACTCAGCATATGTTAATGTTCAAATGATGGCTGGTATTTATGGTGGTAATACGAGTCAAGGTGCTCCTGGTTCATTATCATTTAAGCACAATGCCTTCCGTATGTGGGGTTACTATGGATACGAACATGGATTTATTGATTATGTTTCAAGCAAACATCAAGGCGCCGCTAATAACGAAAATAAAGGTCTCTTAGGCGATGACTTTATTATTAAGAAAGTATCGAAAGGAAACTTTAATACTCTTGAAGAGTGGAAGAGACATTGGTACGGGGAAGTTCTTGCTAAAGCTAAGAAAGGTTTTGAAGCTATCGATATTGATGGAACTCATATTAGCAACTATGATGAGTTACGTACTTTATTTGATAGAGCTGTTCAAAAAGATCTTGATGGTATGTCAGATCCGAAAATTAAAGATCATTTCAAAAATACAGTGGACTTGAAATCTAAGGTCTTCAAAGCCCTTCTTAAAAACACAGACGGTTTCTTTAACCAACTGTTTAAAGAAGACATTTAAATGTTTAAAATATAAAGAGGGCAGTTTTTTGCTCCCTCTGAAAAGTCATCATTTGATGGCTTTTTTCTATATAGAGTGCTTGAAAGGCTATCATCGGACAAAAGAAAGAAGTCATGATATAATATAAAGTAGATTTCTATATCATAAAACAAAAAACTATTTGAACATCATTCATTTGAGAACTCTCTATGTTCAAACGATAGTAAAATAAAATAGGGTATCTAAACCCTTGCTACGAAAGGAAAAAATTCAATGGCTACTATTCAATGGTTTCCTGGTCACATGTCTAAAGCACGTCGACAGGTTCAGGAAAATTTAAAATTTGTTGATTTTGTAACGATTTTGGTGGATGCACGTTTACCTTTATCTAGTCAAAATCCTATGTTGACCAAGATTGTTGGTGACAAACCAAAACTCTTGATTTTAAACAAGGCAGACTTGGCTGACCCAGCAATGACCAAAGAATGGCGTCAGTATTTTGAATCACAAGGAATCCAGACGCTAGCTATCAACTCCAAAGAGCAAGTGACTGTAAAAGTTGTAACAGATGCGGCAAAAAAACTCATGGCTGATAAGATTACTCGTCAGAAAGAACGTGGTATCAAGATTGAAACCTTGCGTACCATGATTATCGGGATTCCAAATGCTGGTAAATCAACTCTTATGAACCGTTTAGCTGGTAAGAAAATTGCCGTTGTCGGCAATAAACCAGGGGTGACCAAGGGACAACAATGGCTCAAAACAAATAAAGACCTGGAAATCTTGGATACACCAGGGATTCTCTGGCCTAAATTCGAAGACGAAACTGTTGCTCTTAAACTAGCCTTGACTGGAGCTATTAAAGACCAGTTGCTCCCTATGGACGAGGTGACCATTTTTGGTCTTAATTATTTCAAAGAACATTATCCAGAAAAGCTGGCTGAACGCTTCAAACAAATGAAAATTGAAGAAGAAGCGACTGTTATTATTATGGATATGACCCGTGCCCTCGGTTTCCGTGATGACTATGACCGTTTTTACAGTCTCTTCGTGAAGGAAGTCCGTGATGGCAAACTCGGTAACTATACCTTAGATACATTGGAAGACCTCGATGGCGACGATTAAAGAAATCAAAGAACTCCTTGAAACGGTCAAGGAGTTAGAAAGCCCTATTTTTTTAGAGCTTGAAAAGGATAATCGCTCTGGAGTTCAAAAGGAAATCAGCAAGCGTAAAAAAGCTATTCAGGCAGAATTGGATGAGGATCTTCGTTTGGAATCCATGCTTTCCTATGAAAAGGAACTGTATAAGCAAGGATTGACCTTAATTGCTGGTGTTGATGAAGTCGGCCGAGGTCCTCTAGCTGGGCCTGTGGTTGCTGCAGCCGTTATTTTACCTCAAAATTGTAAGATTAAAGGCCTCAACGACAGCAAGAAAATCCCTAAAAAGAAACATCTGGAGATTTTTCAAGCCGTTCAAGACCAAGCCTTGTCGATTGGAATTGGTATCATGGATAATCAGGTCATCGACCAAGTCAATATCTATGAAGCAACCAAACTAGCCATGCAAGAAGCAATCTCCCAGCTCAGTCCTCAACCCGAGCACCTCCTAATAGATGCCATGAAACTGGAATTGCCCATTTCACAAACCTCCATCATCAAAGGAGATGCCAACTCCCTCTCGATCGCAGCAGCTTCCATAGTAGCCAAGGTGACCCGTGATGAATTGATGAAGGACTACGATCAGCAGTTCCCTGGCTATGATTTCGCTACTAATGCAGGATATGGAACAGCCAAACACCTGGAAGGACTGAAAAAACTAGGAGTTACCCCAATTCACCGAACCAGCTTTGAACCCGTTAAATCCCTGGTTTTAGGTAAAAAAGAAAGTTAATTGAAAGGAAATACCATGGAGGAACAGTCGGAAATAGTCCGTTCTAAGAAAGAATTCGCCTTTGCATCCAGCACTATACTATCCCAAGTTGGTCGAGGAATCATTGTCGGCCTCGTCGTTGGAATTATCGTCGGATCCTTTCGTTTCTTAATTGAAAAAGGCTTCCACCTGATACAAGGACTTTATCAAGCTCAAGCGCACCTATTTGTTAATTTATTTATTATCGCCCTGTTTTATCTAATCATCTGCTGGCTCAGTGCCAAACTGACACGCTCTGAAAAAGATATTAAAGGCTCAGGAATTCCTCAAGTCGAAGCCGAACTGAAAGGCCTCATGACCCTTAACTGGTGGGGCGTTCTCTGGAAAAAATATATTCTAGGAATTCTAGCTATTGCCAGCGGACTCATGCTGGGGCGTGAAGGGCCAAGTATCCAACTGGGAGCAGTTGGTGGTAAAGGAATTGCCAAGTGGCTCAAATCCAGTCCAGTGGAGGAACGTTCCCTGATTGCTAGTGGTGCTGCAGCAGGATTAGCCGCAGCCTTTAATGCTCCAATAGCGGGTCTTCTCTTTGTCGTAGAAGAAGTCTATCATCACTTTTCTCGCTTTTTCTGGGTATCTACTCTAGCAGCTAGTCTCGTAGCAAACTTTGTTTCTCTGCTCATATTTGGCCTAACACCCGTACTGGATATGCCTGATAATATCCCACTCATGACCCTAGATCAGTATTGGATTTACCTCCTCATGGGAATTTTTCTGGGTCTTTCCGGTTTTCTCTATGAGAAAGCTGTGCTCAATGTTGGTCGAGTTTATGATTGGATTGGTCAAAAAATCCATTTGGATAGAGCTTATTATCCAATTCTGGCCTTCATTCTCATCATACCAGTCGGAATTTTTTTACCCCACATCCTTGGTGGTGGAAATCAGCTGGTACTTTCCCTAACTGAGCAAGATTTTAGTTTTCAAGTTCTATTAGCTTACTTTTTAATTCGCTTTATCTGGAGCATGATTAGTTATGGAAGTGGTCTTCCAGGAGGAATTTTCCTACCTATTTTGGCTCTCGGTTCCTTGCTTGGTGCCCTAGTTGGTGTCATTTGTGTGAATATTGGACTTGTCAGTCAAGAGCAATTCCCTATATTTGTCATTCTAGGAATGAGTGGTTATTTTGGAGCCATATCAAAAGCTCCCTTAACTGCCATGATCCTCGTAACTGAGATGGTAGGAGATATTCGCAACCTCATGCCACTTGGTTTAGTAACCTTAGTAGCTTACATCATCATGGATTTGCTCAAGGGTGCACCAGTCTATGAAGCCATGCTGGAAAAAATGCTTCCAGAAGAAGTATCCAGCGAAGGAGAAGTGACACTTATCGAAATACCAGTTTCTGATAAAATTGCTGGGAAACAAGTTCATGAACTCAACTTACCACACAACGTCCTCATCACTACCCAAGTCCATAATGGCAAGAGCCAAACAGTTAACGGCTCAACCAGAATGTATCTGGGTGATATGATTCATCTAGTTATTCCAAAAAGCGAAATTGGGAAAGTCAAAGATTTGTTGTTGTAGAGTAGTTTTACATAATTTATATTATGTAAACAACTGGCTTAATTTATTTAAATAACCGATTCTCAGAAATGAGATCGGTTATTTTTTACTGATGGGGAATTTTACATATAAATAATTGAGCTTTGGTAAAAATAAGACTATAATTAAGTTAGAAATGATAAAGCATAAAGCTAGAAAGGAGTTTACTGTATCAAATCTGTACAGTAAGATTAAAATCATGAAAAAGAAAACAATAGCAATTATACAATGTATTTTGTATCTCATAGCTCCTTATATAGCTCTTCAGTTGTGTAGTATGAACAGAAGTTTAGTGGGTGAGCTCTTTATTATTTTCTTTATTCTGTTGACTATTTCATTCTGGTTTAGTATTTGGAAACTAGAAAAAGCACTAGCTAATGATTCACAATAATAACTCCGAAGACTTAGATTAGATCCCTTTTACTCAGGTCTAAGTCTTTTTTAAAAAGCTCTATAACATCTTTCCGAAAAACTATAATTTTCTTGAAAAATATATAGGTCTATGCTATACTACTAGTAGACTTATTTATGGAGAAAATACATGAAACGTGAGATTTTACTAGAACGAATCGACAAACTAAAACAAATCATGCCCTGGTATGTTCTGGAATACTACCAATCTAAGCTTGCTGTTCCTTACAGTTTTACAACCTTGTACGAATATCTCAAGGAATATGATCGATTTTTCAGCTGGGTTTTAGAGTCTGGTATCTCAAACGCTGATAAAATGTCTAATATTCCTTTATCTGTCTTGGAAAACATGTCAAAGAAAGATATGGAGGCTTTTATCCTTTATCTTCGAGAACGTCCTTTGCTGAATGCTAATACAACCAAGCAAGGAGTTTCTCAGACAACCATCAATCGGACTTTGTCAGCACTTTCTAGTCTTTACAAGTATCTGACCGAGGAGGTTGAAAACGATCAGGGGGAACCTTATTTTTATCGTAATGTAATGAAGAAAGTTTCAACCAAAAAAAAGAAAGAAACGCTTGCTGCCAGAGCTGAAAACATCAAGCAAAAACTCTTTTTAGGTGATGAAACAGAAGGTTTTCTAACTTATATTGACCAAGAGTATCCACAACAACTTTCAAATCGCGCTCTCTCATCATTCAACAAAAATAAAGAACGTGATTTGGCCATTATTGCCCTTCTCTTGGCGTCTGGTGTTCGCTTATCTGAAGCTGTTAATCTGGATCTAAGAGATCTCAATCTCAAGATGATGGTTATTGATGTCACTCGAAAAGGTGGCAAACGTGACTCGGTCAATGTCGCTGCTTTTGCTAAGCCTTATTTAGAGAATTATCTAGCCATTCGAAATCAACGCTATAAGACGGAAAAGACAGACACAGCGCTCTTTCTGACCTTATACCGAGGTGTACCAAATCGTATCGATGCTTCCAGCGTTGAAAAAATGGTTGCTAAATACTCAGAGGACTTCAAAGTCCGTGTAACACCCCATAAACTGCGCCATACCCTAGCAACTAGGCTATATGATGCTACTAAATCACAAGTTTTGGTCAGTCACCAGCTAGGACACGCCAGTACACAAGTCACTGACCTCTATACCCATATCGTCAACGATGAACAAAAAAATGCCTTGGATAGTTTATAAACTACATAAAATAAATTATGTAAAACGAAATTCAAAAAAAGAAGTTGCTTGTTTTAGCAACTTCTTTTTCTTTATATCTGATACCAGTAAAGTAGCGTGAAATATCAATTGTTTCTATATTTTTGAAGTTCTCATTTTCCTACTACTAATTTAACTATAGCAAAAATAATGCAGATAAGGCAGATAAGGAAGGATATTTTTGCTTGTAGGAATTCTAAAAATCAAGCTTTTCTGGATTCAAATCTCTTCATAATCACAGTTAAACGCCAACGGTAGAGAGCCCCACTTACGATTAGACTAATAATCAAACCAATCCAGTAAGAATAAGCTCCAAAATCTGTTAGGGAATCAAATACCATAGCTACTGGGAGTGTCACCCCCCAGTAACCAACCAAACCAAGGTAAAAAGGAATAACTGTATCCTTATAGCCCCGTAAAATTCCCTGGAGCGGTGCCGCAAAAGTATCTGCTAACTGGAAGAAAAGGCTATAAGTCAAAAAACGCGCTGTCAAATCAATAAATTCTGGATCGTTACCATAAAGACTGGCCACATTTCCCCTAAAAATGTAAAGGAAGGTTAAGGTGAAGGCCGCAAAAATGAGGGCAGTCCATCTCCCTAGACCAATATAGGTTTTCGCATCATCAAATCGCTTAGCTCCCACTTCATAGGAAACGACAATAGCCATAGCAGATGAGATACTCATGGGAAAGGCGTACATGAGACTTGAAAAGTTCATAGCTGACTGGTGACTAGCGATAATCAAGGACGAGAACTTCGCCATAATCAAGCCAACCACGGAAAAGATGGCTACTTCCGCGAAGACAGTCCCCCCAATAGGCAGACCTAAACGAACTCCTTCCTTGATTTTATCCATATTAAGCGGAATTCGTTTCTCAAGATGTAGAGCCTTGAGCTTCTCCTGTTTAAATAGAACCAGAACAGAAATCCCCAGCAAGACCCAGTAAGCCAAAGAAGTTCCTAAACCAGCCCCAGCACCTCCCAGTTCTGGAACTCCAAAGGCCCCGTAAATCAAGAGGTAGTTAAATCCGCTATTGAGAGGAAGTAACAAAAGCATAAGATACATAGACAGTTTGGTCAACCCCAGCGAATCCAGCAAGGAACGAATGACACTAAATAGCAACAAAGGGATAATCCCGATAGATAAAAACCAGAGATAACGAATCGCTACTGCCGCCACTGGTGCTTCTAGTCCAATATGATTCAAGATTGGTGGTGCCAAGAAAAGTACCATCCCCAGCAAGACCACAGATAGTCCCAAAGCCAAATAGATGAACTGGTAAAAATCAGATGCAACTTCTTCCTTTTTTCCTCGACCAAGATGGTGACCAATGATGGGCACCAGGGCTGACACAATTCCTGTTAGGAAGGTAAAAAAAGGATTCCAGATACTGGTCGCCATAGACACACCAGCCAAGTCCATAGTATTGTATTGACCTGTCATTGCAGTGTCAACAAAAGAGGCAGAATAATTGGCAAATTGGTAGATCAGGATTGGGAAGAAAATTTTTAAAAATAATACTAACTTCTCTCGTAAACACTTTGTCTTATACATACTTCTCTTTCTATTCTGATTTATCTAAACCAAAGAGTTTCAGACCATAATTTTTCAAACTTAGCGGAGGGTTATTAGATTTTGAAGTAGTATGCCAACACGCACATGTACGACAATAATAGCTTCTAACTAAACCTCCATTATCATATTGAACTGCATGGTCAGCTTTTTCTTTAGTTTCATATTGAATTTTAGAACGATTAGATGCGGGACAGTAAATTCCGCTATTAGATTTTGCTTTTCTCTCCCTACGTTTTCGAAAATAATTCATATTCTAACTCCTATCAAGCTTGATAGACAATTTGTCCCTTACAGATTGTATATTTAACCTGCCCTTTTAAGGTTTCACCGATGAATGGTGAATTAGCTGCTTTCGAAGCAAATTGGGAGTCCACAAGGCGGTCAGCCTTAGCATCAAAAATAGTGATGTCCGCTGGACCATTCTCAGCCAAATAACCTGCTTCAAAGTTGTAAAGCTTGGCTGGGTTGTATGTCATCTTTTCGAGTAATTCCATCAAGCTCAACTCACCAGCTTCCACCAAATAGGTCAAGCCGAGAGACAGGGAGGTTTCTAAACCTGTCATACCAGATGGTGCTTTGGTAATATCCTCAACGTTTTTCTCATCTGCATGGTGAGGCGCGTGGTCTGTCGCGATAACTGTGATGATGCCTGATTTAAGACCCTCGATAACAGCACGACGGTCTGATTCCAAACGAAGCGGCGGATTCATCTTGGCATTACTTCCTTGTGTCAAAAGGAGAGCTTCTGTTTTCGAGAAATGCTGTGGTGCTACTTCTGCTGTGACTTGCGCACCCAAACCTTGAGCAAACTCAACTACTTTAACACTTTCTTTCTTAGACAAATGCTGAATATGAACATGGGCCTTGGTTGCATAGGCAATCATGACATCACGCGCCATCATAGCATACTCAGCCACCCCAGTCGCACCGCAGATATGGAAATGCTCTTTAGCAATATTTTCGTTAAAGCCAAGAACACCGTTCAATCCTGGATCTTCCTCATGAAGACTAATAAAGGTATTAAGCTTTTTAGCTTCCTCCATGGCTTCCTTGACAACTTTACTACTTTCAAGCGGAATACCATCATCTGAGAAACCAACCGCACCTGCTTCTAAAAGCGCCTTAAAGTCAGTCAAATCTTGCCCATTAAAATTTTTAGTAATAGTCGCAACCGTCTTGACATTAATCTTCTCTTTGGCAGCTGACTGGAGAACTTCTTGCAAAGTCTCCACGTCTGAAATGGTTGGACTGGTATTAGCCATCATGACGACAGTAGTAAAACCACCTGCCGCAGCTGCTAGTGCCCCAGTATGGATGTCTTCCTTGTGTGTTTGACCCGGTTCACGGAAATGAACATGAATATCGACCAAGCCAGGTGCAACTACAAGACCAGTAGCATCAAGCACCTCTACTCCTTCTTTCTTGATTTCAGGCGCAATTTTGACAATTTTCCCATCTTGGACCAAAACATCACACACTTGATCCAAACCAGACTTGGGATCCATTACACGACCATTTTTAATTAGTAGCATCTGCTTTCTCCTTTATTCATAGAAATCAACTTGGGTATCCAACAATTTATCCCCATCATAAACAAACTTGGCTGAAAAGAAGGGTTTGTCCTCTAAAAGCCACCCAACAAAGGTATGGTCACCTTCCCAAGTTGGCTTGCTCAAAACCTCATCATAGGGAACCCATTCTAGCGTTCCCTCGTTGCAGTCAATCAAGTCCCCTTCAAACTCTGTCACCTTAAAAACATAGGTGTACCAGTCTAAATCTGGCGTAAATTCAGGAAAAGTGATAACACCTTTTAGAACAGGCTTAGCTTTGAGCCCTGTTTCTTCGAGGATTTCACGCGCTGCACATTCCTGAGGTGTCTCTCCTCTCTCTAGCTTACCACCCACACCAATCCATTTTCCTTCATGAACATCATTTGGCTTCTTATTACGGTGGAGCATAAGCAGTTCTTTCCCGTTATCAATGTAGCAAATTGTCGCTAACTGAGGCATATTTTCTCCTTATCTAAGCCAATCGATTGGCTCTTGTCCTGTCTCTTTTAAGAATGCATTGGCCTTGGAAAAAGGCTTAGAACCCCAAAATCCTCTATAAACTGACAAAGGACTGGGATGGGCTGATTCGATAATCAAGTGATGAGGATTGGTAACTAAGGCCTTCTTCTTGCGTGCATAAGCTCCCCAGAGCACAAAAACGACTGGTCTATCTAGATGATTGACCACCTGAATCACAGCATCCGTAAAAGGCTCCCATATCTGACCAGTATGACCATTGGCCCGTCCAGCAGGAACAGTCAAACAAGCATTAAGAAGCAAGACTCCTTGATCAGCCCAAACTGTCAAATCATGAGATTTCTTGACCCCAATATCATCTGACAATTCTTTCAAGATATTTTGCAAGGATGGCGGAGCTGGGATAGAGTCGGGTACAGAAAAACTCAAGCCCTGCGCTTGACCTGGCCCGTGATAGGGATCTTGCCCTAGAATCACCACCTTAACTTCTTCAAGCGGTGTTGTCAAGAGAGCCTGAAAAACCTTTTCTTTGGGCGGATAAACAGTCCCCTGAGCGTAGACCTGCTCCATAAACTGATTGATTTTCCCAAAATAACCCTCATGTAATTGCTCCTTAATCAAAGCATGCCAAGACGAGTGTTGCATAGCCGACTCCTTCTTTTTTACTGCCTCTATTATAGCAAAAAGTGGCTATCTAAACCACTTTTTACAGTTTATCTAAGCAATCCAGCAAGTCTTGGTAAGAATGGACTTCGTAGGTTGGCTGGGCTTGTGTGTGATTTTCTAGGTGATGAGAGTTGTACCAGATAGTGGCAATCCCAGCATTATTACCACCTTGAATGTCGGCGGTTAGGGAATCTCCAATCATCAGCGTCTTTTCTTTGATAAAACCTGCAATCTGCTGACCAATCTTTTCATAAAAGAGAGCATCAGGCTTTTGAGTTTGCAATTGCTCTGAGATAAAGACTTGATTGAAATAAGGTGCTAAACCAGATTGAGCCAAACGCCCTGTCTGAATAGCAGTAATCCCATTTGTCGCAGCATACAAGTCATAATCACGATCGATGAGACTGTCCAAAAGTTCATGAGCGCCGGAAATCGTTTGTCCCTGTTGGGCTAGGTAAAATTGGTAACGCTGGGCTAGAAAACTACCAGCTTTTTCCTGTCCAAAATGAGAAAATAAACGAGAAAAGCGCGTGTTAACCAGCTCTTGTTTACTAATTTTCTTTTGCTCCAAGTCCTTCCAGAGAGCCTTGTTCATAGGAACGTAAAAGTCTTTGTAGGCCTGAATATCTGTAACCCCTTCTTCTTTTAGAAGTTGCGTCAAAGCCACATCCTCAGCAGCATCAAAATCAAGAAGAGTGTGGTCGAGGTCGAAAAGTAGAAATTTGTAGGACAATTTGAGGTTTTCCTTTCTAGGATAAACAACTTTCACTTCAGTCGGCTGTTTAATGTAAAAACTTAAAAGTAGTAAATTATAACAAAAATAATAGTTCCAATTGATTAACTAATCCATACTATTCTAGTCAAGTTTATTTTTATTATAGAAAAATCTTCTATAAATTCGAGCAATAGTTAAAATACATACAAATATGACTCCCAAAATAGATAATACTATTTTCACAAAATTCATTTCAGAACCTATGACATAGATATGAAAAAGAGGGGCTAGTCCTACACATAGAGACAATGGATAACTAATAAATCTTATCTCACCAATTCCTGCAATAAAATGTTTCATTTTAGATATTCCAATTTTACCTTTCATCTTTATAATCCACTAACAACTCTATTGACTTCTCTTTTTTTTGAAAAATCTTGACAGCAAATTTACTCCACTTAATGCTACTAAGACTTCAATGGGCAAAAAATAGTAATTCCATATCAAAATGAGAAATCAGCAATGTTAGAAATAGTATACAGTCAATATAACTATTCTGAAAATACTCGGTAATTACATAATACAGAAACACCACAACCATCAAAATTAAAACAACCATCATAATACTATTATCCTGTCCTTCTCACTAACGCTATTTCCAAAATTTAATTTTTTTATGACTTAGTAACGCAATTCCAATTAGCAATACACCTAATATAAATACAAGTATTTCCCAAAATTTATTCTCAGTTTTAATAAAAGGTATAAGATACATACTAACCAATATGGAACTTACTCCTAAAATAGCAAAGACCACTCTGACTCTATCACTTAGTTTAAACATATTTAATTCCCCATAAAATAAGCAGTGGCTACGTTTACTGTAACATTCCCCCGTCTTTATGTATGGATAATCCCCATCAAGATACATCATCTCCTCTTGCTCAATAGCAACATAATTATTTGGTGATACGAGTTTCATAAGATTTCTCCTCTTTAACGTTGCATGGTTAGGATAGTTTCCTAACAGGTAATCGTTGACTGCGTTTAAAGCACTTTGTCACCTAGATAAAATATCCTTTCTCTACCTGATTTGATTTTAAAGAGAACTAAGATTTAACCATATCTATCTCACCTCTTATTTTTAAATAATTCATACTCTTTTTCTCTGATAAAGGGAAGTGAGAAATTAGAAAAAATTAGTAGAATTGAAAACAGATATTCGTCTTTTTGTATCACTAAAACATAAGCTAAAAATAAATAGACAATCAAATCTAGTACAAAAAGAGAAAATATCCTCCTTTTCATTACCTCACTTGTCTTAAAGATTCTGTTTAATAGAATCTTTATCGTAGTATCTACACAAATTTTTGTCAAAAAGATAAGAGTCAATACACGATTAGCAACTGTACCATGAAGAATAAATGGAAATATAGTTAATATAAAACTAGAAATCTCTAAATATTTTATCCAAGGAGATTGAGACATCTTACTTTTAAACTGACTGATTTTCCTATACTCGCTAGCTAATCTAGTATCAAAATCTTTACCAATTATATTAAAGATTAAGAACTCCAGGATAAAAATACTGATTAATACGATATAAGTAGAAACCTTTCCTGGGAAATATTTATTGATTAAAATCGGGAAACTCATTAACAGAATCGAATTTATGGCTAGACAGATAGATACTATTTTATTTTTCACTGAATATATAGGGAGTGATACTATCGAATAGAGAAACGCTAAAAAAATAAGCAAGAAATACTCTGTGCTGCTAATTAGCGGCGCCCTTAATGATAAAAATAGATAGGCACCCCACACGATGATATGCGCTTTACGAATTGACTCTAAACTACTCATCTACCTACTCCTAAATCTATTTTTAGTTCACATTCTCTTTCCTACAAGTCATAAACGTTTCATGATATTTCTTTCTTCTACATTAGATAAAGTCGAAATACATTATTAACAAATGAAAATATAATGATAAGGC
Source organism: Streptococcus sp. 3109 (assembly GCF_013276905.1). Taxonomy (NCBI): domain Bacteria; kingdom Bacillati; phylum Bacillota; class Bacilli; order Lactobacillales; family Streptococcaceae; genus Streptococcus; species Streptococcus sp. 3109. Next base: position 87,713 of record NZ_VMLY01000013.1, read on the forward strand.
TTTCTTTTACTTTAGACTACCATAAAACAAGGAATCTTTCAACAAAATTCATTGGCAAACTACTATTCTAGAAGATTGACAGCTCAAATCTTTCAGAATAGAACAATCCTAACTATCGAATACCCTAACTTCATAAATATCAATGTTAATTTTTGAAGGATTCTAAAGCTAGAATAGTCCCATCACAATCTGTTTTGAATGATTCACAATTTAGAAACGCTATAGCTTTACTCCTGTTAAAATAAAAAGGAACTGCATAAAGCAATCCTTTTCTGATTTTGAAATCATTTACTTATACTCTTCGAAAATCAAATTCAAACCACGTCAGCTTCACCTTGCCGTACTCAAGTACAGCCTGCGGCTAGCTTCCTAGTTTGCTCTTTAATTTTCATTGAGTATTAAACTTTGATAGTTGAGATAATCAATAGCCCACCTATAAAAAGAGTTATAGTAAAATTCCTTATTTATTGATTTCAAGCTCCGACAACTGTGTTTGAATAACTGACAGTTCTGCACCAGCTTGAAGAAGAGCAGCTGCAGTATAGGCACCTTCTACAATTGGAACCCTATTGATCCTGATACTCTTATCACTGAAATCAGCCACCATTTCTAAGTTCATTTTAGCAGAACCTAGGTCAAAAAAGGCTAATAAAGTATCTGCTGGATTTTCGGAAACAACCCTATCTACTTGATCAAAACTCGTTCCAATTCCTCCATCTTCGGTTCCTCCTACATAAGTAATCGGAACATCTTTAGCTACTTCACTAATCAGTTCAACAACACCTTCTGCAATGTGTTTGGAATGTGAAACGATAACAAGACCAATACTTCCCATTAAACCACCCCAGTTTCTAAAAGAGCAGTAAAGAGTAATCCTGATGAGAATGATCCAGGATCAATATGTCCAAGAGAACGTTCTCCTACATAAGATGCCCTTCCTTTAGTTGCAAGTAAATCTTTGGTAGCATTCACTACCTGATCAATAACCTCTTGAGTCAACTGGCCATCAGACAAGGCGGCAATAACAGGAGTCCAAACATCAACCATTGTCTTTTCTCCAACTTCTGCTTTCCCGCGTTTGACAATCATATCCAAACCACTTTGTAAGATTTCTTCTAATTTCGAATTTGAATCAGCCTTGGCCATGCCCATAAAAGCAGAGCCATACAAGGGACCAGAAGCACCGCCTACCTTACTCAGTAGTTGCATTGAGACAAGTTTAAAAACATCACTGCTGGTCTCAAATTGCTTTCCTTCTAAGTTTTCCATAACTGCAGCCATGCCACGCGCCATATTTCCACCGTGGTCTCCATCTCCTATAGGGGTGTCTAGCTCACTAAGATAATCTTTCTGTTCTTGAATCTTTTCATTAAAAAGCTTCATCCATTCAAGAGCTTGTTCAGCATTCATGCAACATTTCCTCCTTGAGTCTTACCAAGCTGGAGTAGTAACAGGTGCATTTAGAGCATCCAACCACTCATCATCTGCCAATCGAATCAATGTTAATGACAAACCAGCCATATCGATTGAGGTCATATAGTTTCCAATTTTCTTAAATGCCAACTCAACACCTTTTTCATGGAGTAATTTAGCCACATCATTTGCAAATACATATTGCTCCATAAGAGGAGTGCTTCCTAAACCATTGATGAGAAGGCCATAGCGTTCACCAGCTTTAAGTTGGAAACCTTCAGATAGTTTTTCAACCAATTCTGAGGCCAATTGTGCGGAAGGTTGCATTTTCTCTTTTTTATATCCTGGCTCACCGTGAATACCAACTCCATATTCAAATTCATCATCTTCTAGAACAAATCCTGGTTTCCCAACTTCAGGAACAGTAGCGCCAGATAGAGCTAATCCAATTGTTTTAATTTCTAAGACAAGTTTGTCGGCCAAGTCCTTCATTTCAGATAATGATTTACCAGAACGAGCCGCATTACCCAAAATTTTATGGACTAAAATAGTACCTGCAACACCTCGACGACCTTGGGTATAGAGACTATTTTCAACAGCAATATCATCATCGACTACAACGCTTGCTACATCAATACCTTCCATTTCAGCAAGTTCTTGTGCAATTTCAAAGTTCATAATGTCACCAGAATAGTTCTTGATGACCATGAAAACTCCAGCACCTTCATCAGCCGCCTTGATGGCTTCTAAAATTTGGTCCGGAGTAGGTGAAGTGAAGACTGCTCCACAAATGGCAGCAGACAACATTCCTTCTCCTACAAATCCAGCATGACTTGGTTCATGTCCTGAACCTCCACCAGAAATGAGTCCAACTTTTCCTGTCTTTTCTGCCTTTCTAACGATGACATCAAAACCATCTAAGCGTTCTACCAAGTCATCATGCATGAATGACAATCCCTGCAACATTTCATCAACAACTTGTGTCGGTTCATTTATAATTTTTTTCATGAGAAACTCCTTTCGGTATTTACCTTTGTTTTCGCTTTCATTATATATTTTTTATCGCTGGATGATAAGGGACAGATTCTATTATTTGTCCCCTTTTAAACCCGTTTAAAACATTTTTTTGGTAAAATGAAGTAAGTAAAAGAAAGGTTTCCTATGGCATCATCACTTATTACAAAAAAACGGATTGCCAAGGCATTTAGAGACCTATTAGCTACTAGAGAATTTGACAAAATCTCCATTGTAGATATCATGGAATCAGCTGGCATTCGTAGACAGACCTTTTATAATCACTTTCTTGACAAATATGAACTGCTAGACTGGATATTTGAAAATGACTTAACCGAGTATATCACCAATAACTTGGACTTCATTTCGGGCCAAAAACTATTACAAGAACTATTTCTTTATTTCGAACAAGAGCGTGACTTTTATATTCAACTTTTTGATATTCAAGGGCAAAATAACTTCTATGACCACTTTATCAGCTACTGTCGCTTGCTTGTATCAAAAATTTTAAGAGAATATGGTCAGATTGATATTGATTCATCTGCTTATACTTGTTTTTTGTTAGACTATCATTCACATGCTCTAGCAGAAATCGTGAAGGCTTACGTCAATAAAAAAAGTCCAGTTCCACAACCAGACTTTCTAATCATGACAATTATTGGAAAGAGACCACAATGACATTTATTTCAAATCATAAACAGAAAATTATTTCAAGTTACATTTCAGCAACTGTTAGCAGTCATCCCGAATTAGAAAAACACCCTACTTTACCATTAGTCTATCAAAAAAATCGAAATCCTCATCAGGTTCCAATCTTGTCGGGTGGAGGTTCCGGTCACGAACCTGCGCATATTGGATATGTGGGAGAAGGAATGCTTACTGCTGCTATCTATGGCCAATTATTTACTCCACCTACAAGAACTGAAATCTTAGAGTCCATTCGTTTTTTAAACAATGGTCACGGTGTCTTCATCATTGTAAAAAATTTCGAAGCAGACATCAAAGAATTTAGCTGGGCCATTAACACCGCTAGACAAGAAGGAATTAAAGTCGGCTATAGTCTAGCACACGACGATATTTCTATTGAACCTCACAATAGATTTCAAATTAGAGGAAGGGGACTTGCAGGGACAATCTTACTTCATAAAATCCTAGGATATGCAGCTCAAAATGGTGCCGACATAGAGCAACTAACTGATTTAGGTCATGAACTTGCTCCCGAAATCGCAACAATTGGCTTTGCAACGAAAGCTGCTAGTCTCCCCCAAGCCCCCCTTCCACTATTTAACTTGGAAGAAGGAAATATTTCTTATGGTATTGGGATACATGGCGAAGAAGGCTATCGTATCGTCCCATTCCAATCATCGGAAATCCTTGCAAATGAAATTATAAGTAAATTAAGATTGCACTATCATTGGAAAAAGGGTGATCAATTTATATTGCTTGTAAATAATCTAGGTACTACTACCAACCTAGAAATGGGCATATTTATCAATGACATCCTTCAACTCTTAGAAATTGAAGGAGTCACTATTACCTTTATAAAATCAGGAACATTTATGACCAGTCTAGATATGGCAGGTATATCCGTAACTCTTTGCCCTGTAAAAAATAAGCAATGGTTAGAAGCGCTCAATGCTCCAACGACAGCTTTTGCATGGTAATTTGCTTGTATAACTCAAAAGGGCTACATCACTTGATAGCCCTTTGCTTTTATCTTATACTCAATGAAAA